>NZ_JBSGEQ010000059.1:0-35996 GCF_053602975.1 Nocardia sp. NPDC004278 | reverse complement strand
AGAAGTTCATCGACTCCGAGGCGGGCAACGGTCGCCTCAAGGGCGAGCGCAAGCTGCTGGCCACCGCGCTCGAGGATGTCCAGGCCATGGCCGCCGCCCTGACCGGGCACCTGATCGGCGCCCAGGAGCAGCCGAGCGAGCTGTACAAGGTCGGGCTGGGTTCGGTGCGCTTCCTGATGTCCGTCGGTGACCTGCTGATCGGCTGGCAGCTGCTGCGGCAGGCCGAGATCGCCATCGTCGCCTCGGACAACGGCGCGAAGGGTGCCGACAAGGCATTCTACGAAGGCAAAGTCGCGGTCGCTCAGTTCTTTGCCCGGAACATCCTGCCGGAGCTGACCGCCACACGCACCATCCTGTCCAACCTCGACAACGACATCATGGAACTCGACGAAACTGCCTTCTGATGGCGTAGTGAATGTTCGAAGTCCTGTCATCACAGTCAACGGCTCGGCAGTGAACACGGGCTTCGAACTGGCCTCTTCCGTACCGGTACGGCGGAGAATCCGCGACCACAGCTGCGCCTGATTCCCACGACGCCACCCACGCCGCAGCCTCAGGCTGTGCCCGCGACACCGCCGACGCGGGAACCTCGAACAGCGTTTCCCTAGCCTGGCCGCTCCGCGTGAACTCGGGTGGGTTCCCGGCGCCACCGCAGACCGTCACCAGCCCGGCCCGACCGCGCGAGACCAGCACGCGGTGTCATTCAGTACCGCCCTACACACGTCGGCCGAATTCTTGACGATTAGATGGCAATTGGCCACACAACACACGGCACTGTCGGCACCATGACCAGTGGCGATGCGTTTAGGGAGCACATCGGTAACTCGTTGGGAACGCCCAAAACTCACCTGGCACTCGACGTAGGACCTGAACGCAACGTGCGTGGCACCCAACTTGTATGGCCTAAAGGCGCGGAGAGGCGGGGGAGTAGGTCTCCTGGTGGACGGCGTCGGTGAGGGGACGGCCGGTGCGCCAGCCGAAGCGTTGGAGGTCGGGTATGGGCTGGAATTGGTGAACGGGGCCGATGCACAGCCAGGCGACGGGGCGTATGCCTTCGGGGAGGGCGACCAGGTCGGAAAGGAATTCGGTGTCGTAGAACGAGACCCAGCCGACGCCGATCTGCTCCGCGGTCGCGGCGAGCCAGAGGTTCTGGATGGCGAGAACCGCCGAGTAGATGCCGGTTTCGGGGACGGTGGCGCGGCCGAGGACCTGCGGGCCGCCCCGGTCGTGGTCGTAGGTGACCACGATGCCGGTGCCGCTCTCGGTGATGCCCTCGATCTTGATCGGTTCGAAGGTCGCCGCCCGCTCCGGCGCAAGTGCATCCCGGAATTCGATCCGCTTCTGCGCGACATGCTCCGCGAACTTCCGCAGCGTCGCACCCTCGCGCACCACCACGAAGTCCCACGGCTGCGAATTGCCGACACTGGGCGCGCGATGTGCGGCATCGAGTATCCGCCACAGCGTCGCATCATCGACGAGGTCACCGGTGAATTCGGCCCGCACATCCCGCCGCATCCGGATGGCCTCGTAAACGCTCAGATCTTCCGCACCCACGCCCCTCAGTCAACCAGCCGCAACCCGCGCTCCCGTCGAGGCCCGGGGAGATACTGTGAGCGCACTGGCCGCGAGCCGATATGTCCATCGAAAGGCGAAGGCGCCCACGGACTTCCGTGGGCGCCCTCGTTGCGACTGCGTGTCAGCCGATCGGCACGGCGCGCCGCGCGATCCGGCGACGGCCCTGCTGCAGTGCCGTGCGCAGCCCGCGACGCTTACCGGTCACCGGGTCGAAGCTGGGGGCGGTGTCACCCGCGAACTTGCGCTCCGAGGCGGTTTCGGGGGCATCGTCGGCGGTCGCGCGCAGGTACTTGTTCGGCAGCGACAGCTTCAGAATGGTGCGCCAGGACTTGAAGTACTGCACCGGAAGCGAGCCGGTGGTGTAGGGCAGGTCGTATTTGTCGGCCAGCTGGCGCACCCGCACCGCGACCTCGGCGTAGCGGTTGCTCGGCAGGTCCGGGAACAGGTGGTGTTCGATCTGGTGGCTCAGGTTGCCGGTCATGAAGTGCATGAGCGGACCGCCGGAGATATTGGCGCTGCCCAGCATCTGGCGCAGGTACCACTGGCCCTTGGATTCGCTGTCGATATCGGCCTTGGTGAACTTCTCCGCACCGTCCGGAAAGTGGCCGCAGAAGATCACCGCATTGGTCCAGACATTGCGGATGATATTGGCGGTGAGGTTCGCGGTGAGCGTCGAGACGAAGGCCGGCCCGGTCAGCAGCGGGAACAGCAGGTAGTCCTTGCCGATCTGCTTGCCGATCTTGACCAGCACTTCCTTGCGCTTGACCTCGAATTCGGCCCGCTCGGCGGAATCCGGCCGGTACCGGCCGACCTTGCCCAGCTCGAGATGCTGCACCGCGACGCCGAATTCGAAGAACATCTGCAGCAGCAGGTTGTACACCGGGTTGCCGATATTGAACGGCTTCCAGCGCTGGTCGCGGGTGACGCGCAGCAGGCCGTAGCCGATGTCGTCGTCCATGCCGAGCACATTGGTGTACTTGTGGTGCAGGTAGTTGTGCGTGTGCTTCCAGTGCTTGGACGGGCCGGTGTTATCCCATTCCCAGGAGCTGGAGTGGACCTCGGGATCGTTCATCCAGTCCCACTGCCCGTGCATGACGTTGTGCCCGATCTCCATGTTCTCGATGATCTTGGCGGCACTGAGCAGGGCGACACCGGTGAACCAGGCGGGCGGCAGGAAGCTGGCGAACAGCACCGCGCGGCCGCTGATCTCGAGCACGCGCTGCAGTCGGATGACATTGCGGATGTACCGCGCGTCACGGGCACCGCGCGAGGCCTCGACATCACGGCGGATCGCGTCGAATTCCGCGCCTAGTGCCTCCACATCGGCCTCTGTGAGGTGCGCGTATTCCTTGACATCCGAGATCGCCATGGCGGTTACAGTACCGTAAGTTACGAGACCGTAGGTTGCGGGGACCGTCTCCGGGATGTGGTAAATCCCCCATTGCAAATGGGAACGGCGGATGCTAGCTCATCTTGCGGCGTCGGATCCGACGAATCGCCCGCTCACGCGCGGCTTTCCGCTGCAATGTCGCCTTTTCCTGACGTGCCTTCTCCTGCAGCGCCAGCTTCGCCTCGCGCAGCACTTCCTTCTCGTGCCGTGCCTTCTCCCGCAGCACCACCTTGGCCTCGGTCAGCGCCGAACGCAGCCCGCGGCGCTTACCGGTCTCCGGGTCGACGGGCAGCCAATGCGTCTCATTCCATTTGTCGGCCCAGCGCTCGGCATTGGGCATCGCCGGCATCGAGATGCCGGCGAACTTGCGCTCCGAGGAGGTCTCCGGCGCATCATCGGCGGTGCGCTTGAGGAAGCGGTCCGGCAGCGCCAGCTTGTGGATGGTCCGGAAGGCGAGCAGATACTGCTTGCCGAGTGAGCCGGTGGTGTAGGGCAGGTCGTACTTATCGCACAGTTCGCGGACCCGGGCCGCGATCTCCGGATAGCGGTTGCTCGGCAGATCGGGGAACAGGTGATGTTCGATCTGGTAGCAGAGGTTGCCGCTCATGAAGGCCATGGCGGGCCCGGCCTTGAAGTTGGCGCTGCCGAGCATCTGGCGCAGATACCATTCACCGCTGGTCTCGCCCTCGAGTTGTTCGATGGTGAATTTCTCGGCGCCGTCGGGGAAGTGGCCGCAGAAGATCACCGCATAGGCCCACAGGTTGCGCACCAGGTTGGCGGTCGCGTTCGCCTTGAGCGTCGACATGAAGGCGGGTCCGGTTAGCGCGGGGTAGAACACGAAGTCCTTGGCTACCTGGCGGGTGATCTTGCGGGCGAACTCCTTGTTCGGCTCCGACATCAGCTCCTTGGGCGGTACGCCGGACAGTTCCTTCTCGATGCTCCAGTCGTGCAGCGCGATACCCCATTCGAAGGTGGCTGCGAGCAGGATATTGGCCAGCGGCTGGACCAGGTGGATCGGCCGCCACTGCTCGTCGCGGGTCATCCGCAGGATGCCGAAGCCGAGGTCCTCGTCCTTGCCGAGCACATTGGTGTAGGTGTGGTGGGAGTAGTTGTGCGCGCGGCGCCACTGCGCCGACGGCCCGGTCATATCCCACTCCCAGGTGCTGGAGTGGATCTCCGGATCGTTCATCCAGTCCCATTGCCCGTGGCTGATGTTGTGCCCGAGCTCCATATTCTCGATGATCTTGGCGACCGACAGCAGTGCCGTACCGGTCAGCCAGGCCCAGCGGTTGCGGCTGCCGAACAGCACCGCGCGCGCGAGCACCTCGAGGCCGCGCTGCGCGGCGATGGTGCGCCGGATGTACTTCGCGTCACGCTCGCCGCGGGACAGCTCGACGGAGCGGCGAATGGAATCGAGTTCCTGCCCCAGTGTTTCGATGTCGCCCGCCGTGAGATGAGCGAACGCCTTGATATCGGTGATGGCCACCGGGGTCCTTTCACTGACTGGATGTACCTCGAGGGTACCTGCCGGATCCTCCCGGCGGGTGGGCTGAGTGCTAGCTGTCTCAGACGTCGAGCGTGCAGTCGCCCGCCGCGGCCGAGATACAGGTCTGCACCTTGTCGCCCTCGCGGCGCTCGTCACCGTTGCGCAGATCGCGGGTATGTCCGGAAGCCAGTGTCACGACACAGGTTTGGCAGATGCCCATCCGGCAGCCGAACGGCATCTGCACACCGGCGGCCTCGCCCGCCTCCAGCAGACTGCTCGCGCCGTCGACCTGCGCGGTGCGCCCGGTCCTGGCGAAGGTGACGGTGCCGCCCTCGCCGATGGCGGAGCGTTCGATCTCGAATCGCTCGACATTCAGGCGATCGCTGACGCCCGCCTCGCGCCAGTGCTGCTCGATCTCGTCCAACATGGCGGCCGGGCCGCAGGCCCAGGTCTGGCGCTCGCGCCAATCCGGGAACCGATCATCGAGTGCGGTGAGGGAGAACCGGCCCTGTTCGTCGGTGAGGTGCAGGTGCGAGGAAAAGCTGGGGTGCCGGTCGTGCAGGTCGCCCAGTTCGGCGCCGAACATCACATCGTCGAGGCTGCGGGCGGAGTGCACATGCACCACATCGGTGACCACATCGCGGCGATCCAGCGCCCGCAGCATGGCCATGACCGGGGTGATACCGCTGCCCGCGGTCAGGAACAGCACCTTCTCCGGCGGCGGCGACGGCAGCACGAAACCACCCTGCGGCGCGGCCAGCCGGACGATGGTGCCCGCGGCGACACCGCTGACAAGATGGCTCGACAGGAAGCCCTCCGGCATCGCCTTCACCGCGATCGAGATGGTGCGCTTGCCGTGGTGTTCCGGATCGGTCCAGTTCGGCGGGCAGGTCAGTGAGTACGAGCGCCAGTGCCAACGGCCGTCGACCAGGATGCCGATGCCGATGTACTGACCCGGTTCGTATTTCCAGTCGAAGCCCCAGCCCGGCCTGATGACCAGGGTGGCCGAATCGGCGGTTTCCTTGCGCACTTCGACAATTCGGCCGCGCAGCTCCCGCGCGGACCACAGCGGATTCGCCAGGTGCAGATAGTCGTCGGGCAGCAGTGGTGTGGTCACGCGGGCGACGGCGCCGCGCAATACGTTCAGCCGTCCGCCGCGCTCGGCGACCTCGGCCGCCGGAGCCTCCAGCCACTCCCGGACCGTGCGCACCGAGGATGCCGCTTTTTTCAAGACCATTGCCGCAGTTCGTCTCCCTGTCGTGCGGCCACCAGCGGAGCCGCCTCGCTGTCAGGTTACGGCATCGTAGGTTTGCGCGGGATGCGCAGGTGCTGACTCACCGTGATTCGGCCCGGATCACAGCAATTCGAGCAGGAACGGCAGTTCCTGGGCGGCGTACCAGGCGAGCTGATGGTCCTCGGCGTCGCCGAGCACGAACTCGGCATCGGTATCGCCGAGATCGGCCGCGTCCACCACATCGACTGCCTTGGCCACCTCGGGTTCGGCCTCGGCCAGATCGACATGCACCGACGCGATCCGGTCGTAGCCGATCGGTCCGGCCAGCCGGACCACCGCGTCGTCGAGGTCGGGGCGCAGCTTCGCACCCGTCACATCGGCGGCGATGACCGCGCGCCGGTAGACCGGACTGTGGTAGGTGACGGGACCGTCGGCGTCCTCGGAATCGTCATCGTCGACGCGGTCCTCGGCCGCCTCCTCGCGCTCGGCGGCCAGTAGCCGCAGCGAGGCCCGCGCGGCCTCGGCCATCGCGACCTCGGCCAACTCGTCGTCGTCACCGGAGGCGTAGGCCTCGCGCAGGGTCGGGGTGACCGCGAAAGCGGTGCCGCCGACCGCGCGCAGTTCCCGGTTCGCGACGAGTTCACGCAGCATCGGGACGGTGGCGGGTATGTAGACCCGCAGAGTGTTCTGTTCAGACGCAGGCACCGAGCATCTCCTCCATGGACTCGTGCACCGACGCGGCCAGCACGCCGATATCGGCCATCGCGTCGCGGTCGGCGTTGAGTCCGTAGAAGACGCGTCCGTCATAGGACGTGATCCCGATGCTCGAGGCCTGGTTGCGCAGCAGCGGCGACACCGGATACATCTCCAGCATCCGCGCGCCGCCGATATACATCGGGGTCTGCGGACCCGGTGCGTTGGTGATCACCAGATTGAACGTGTGCTCTGCGAAAGTACTCGCCGCCCGCACACTCATCGCATGCAGGCTGGCCGGAGCGAACCCGGCCAAGTGCACCAGGGTGCGTGCCCGAACCCCGCGCCGGTGTTTGCTATTGGCCTCGGTGGCGTGGGAGATGTGCGAGAGCCGCATCACCGGATTCGGTTCACCCACCGGCAGATCGATCAGGAACGAGGACACCTCGCTGACCGGTTTCAGCTGGTCGTCGATGCCCTCCACATAAACCGACATCGGCACCACCGCGCGCAGCACGGCCGATTCGGTGAGCGCCTCACCCCGTGAGAGCAGCCAGTTGCGCAGCGCGCCGGTGACGACGGCCAGGATCGCGTCGTTGATCGAGCAGTTGAAGCGCTTGCGGATCTTGCGGTAGTCCTCCAGATCCGTGCGCACCACGTCGAAGCGGCGATTGCGCGAGGTCTTGGCGTTCAGCGGGCTGTCGGGTGCGCCGATGGCCGCCGCGCGCACGGCCGAGACCACCGAGTCCACCGCCTTGCCCGCGGCCTCGACCACCGAGAACGCGTGTGCGCTGGCGTCGCGGGCGACCTCGAGCACCTCGCGCGGCTGCCCGGCCAGATGGGTGAGCGCGCCGACCAGCAGCTCCGCCTCATTGGGTTCGCGCGGCGCGACCCACGAGTCGTCGGCGATGTCGCGTGGGGAGGGGCTGTTGTCGAGGATCACGTGCCCGATCTCGAGCGCGGTATCCCCGTCGACGAGTGCCGAATGGGTCTTGGTGAAGATCGCGGACCGGCCCTCGGTGAGCCCCTCGATCAGATACATCTCCCACAGCGGGCGGCTTTGATCGAGCGGACGCGACGCCAGCCGGGCCACCAGATCGTGTAGCTGGGAGTCGCTACCCGGAGCGGGCAGTGCGGAGCGGCGGATGTGATAGGTGATATCGAATTGGCTGTCCTCGACCCAGACCGGACGGCCGAGCGCGAAGGGGATCTCGCGCACCTTTCGGCGGTAGCGGGGGACCAGGGAGAGCCTGCTCTCCACCAGGTCGACCAGCCGGTCGTAGTCCAGTGCCGGTTCCCCCGGTGTGGAGTCGCTACCTCGGACGATCGCGAGAGAGCCGATGTGGATCGGATTGCTACTCGACTCGAGCCGATAGAACGACGCGTCCTGCGGCGTCAATCTCGTGATCACGCTGCCCGGTGCTCCTTCCGATGTGGCTCCCACCCGAGCCATCTGCATCGCCTATTGTGGTCGCCCACAACGGTCCGTTCCGCCTCCTGTGGCAAATCCAGCGATATCCGCGCACCCCTTTACCCGAACCCGCGATCCGTGGGAGGGTTCATCGGTTCGGTTCCGGGGTACTCGATTCGACCACAGCGAGCGGGGGTACCGCGCGGGACATGCCCAAGAGCCGCACTGCCCCTACGTCATCGCATGCCGTCCGACCTCAGCAAATGGGGTCGATGCAGTCGGCACCACGGACGACTTACATCGTATGACACCGACAGTGAAACAGGTTCGACTCCAGTTCGATCGACCGAAGTTCGCACCGGTCTGCGCTATCGGAGACCGCGAGCTGCATTTCTGGCCCGCTCCCGCGCGCGACAGGCGGGTACGGTGAGAAGAAACGGCTGCCGCCTCGGTGGTAGCGGCGGGTGCGGCGCCGGGGCGCTGGCTACCGGCTGGCTCTTACGAGCGACCTGCAAGCAGTCGCTACGGAACTAGCATGGTGGCCGCATTACCATGAACGGTGCAGCGGATTCCGCCATGCTGGGCGGGGGCCCTGAGCACACTGCCCGACCCGGGTGACGGCCGAACATTTGACACACCGACCAGAGGACTGACGAGACCCGTGCCTGCGCTGACACTGACGAGGTTGCTACGGATTGGTGAGGGACGCACGGTCAAGCGGCTCGCCCACCTCGCGGACGAGGTCCTCGCGCTCGGGCCCGAGTACGAGCTGCTCACCGATGCCGAGCTGCGTGCCAAGACCGACGAGTTCAAGGAGCGCTACGCGGACGGCGAATCGCTGGACGATCTGCTCCTCGAGGCCTTCGCGGTGGCCCGTGAGGCGTCCTGGCGCGTGCTGAACCAGAAGCACTACAAGGTGCAGATCATGGGTGGCGCGGCGCTGCACCTCGGCAATATCTCCGAGATGAAGACTGGTGAGGGCAAGACCCTGACCTGTGTGCTGCCCGCCTACCTCAACGCCATCTCCGGCGACGGCGTGCACGTGGTCACGGTCAATGACTACCTGGCCAAGCGCGACGCGGAGTGGATGGGCCGTGTGCACCGCTTCCTCGGGCTCAGTGTCGGCGTGATCCTGTCCGGTATGACCCCGGCCGAGCGTCGCGAGTCCTACAACTCCGACATCACCTACGGCACGAATAACGAATTCGGCTTCGACTACCTGCGCGACAATATGACCCACTCGCTCGACGATCTGGTTCAGCGCGGGCACAACTTCGCCGTGGTCGACGAGGTCGACTCCATCCTCATCGACGAGGCCCGCACCCCGCTGATCATCTCGGGTCCGGCCGACGCCTCTTCGAAGTGGTACGCCGAATTCGCGCGCATCGCACCGCTGCTCAAGAAGGACCTGCACTACGAGGTCGATATCAAGAAGCGCACCATCGGCGTGCACGAGGCGGGCGTCGAGTACGTCGAGGATCAGCTCGGCATCGACAACCTCTATGAGGCCGCCAACTCGCCGCTGGTCAGCTACCTGAACAACGCCATCAAGGCCAAGGAACTCTACAACCGGGACAAGGACTACATCGTCCGCGACGGCGAGGTCATCATCGTCGACGAGTTCACCGGCCGCATCCTGATCGGGCGCCGCTACAACGAGGGCATGCACCAGGCGATCGAGGCCAAGGAAGGCGTCGAGATCCAGCCGGAGAACCAGACCCTGGCCACGATCACGCTGCAGAACTACTTCCGCCTCTACGACAAGCTCTCCGGTATGACCGGTACCGCCGAGACCGAGGCCGCCGAGCTGCACCAGATCTACAGCCTGGGCGTTGTGCCTATCCCGACCAATAGGCCGATGGTCCGCGCGGACCAGTCCGACCTGATCTACAAGACCGAAGAGGCCAAGTTCTCGGCGGTGGTCGACGATGTCGTCGAACGGCACGAAAAGGGTCAGCCGGTGCTGATCGGTACCACCAGCGTCGAGCGCTCGGAGTACCTGTCCAAGCAGTTCACCAAGCGCGGTATCGCGCACAACGTGCTCAACGCGAAGTTCCACGAGAAGGAAGCCGAGATCATCGCCGAGGCGGGCCGACCGGGTGCGGTCACCGTGGCGACGAATATGGCCGGTCGTGGTACCGACGTCGTGCTCGGCGGCAACCCGGACATCATCACCGACATCATCCTGCGCAAGGAGGGGCTGGATCCGGTGGAGACGCCGGAGGAGTACCAGGCCGCCTGGCTGCCGACGCTGGAGCGGGTCAAGGAGCAGACCGCTGAGGACGCTGACGCGGTGCGCGACGCCGGTGGCCTGTATGTGCTGGGCACCGAGCGGCACGAGTCGCGGCGCATCGACAACCAGCTGCGCGGTCGTTCCGGTCGTCAGGGTGACCCGGGTGAGTCCCGGTTCTACCTGTCGCTGGGTGATGAGCTGATGCGGCGCTTCAATGGCGCCGCGCTGGAGGCCATCATGACCAGGCTGAATCTGCCCGATGACGTGCCGATCGAGGCGAAGATGGTCTCCAAGGCCATCAAGAGCGCCCAGACCCAGGTCGAGCAGCAGAACTTCGAGATCCGCAAGAACGTGCTCAAGTACGACGAGGTGATGAACCAGCAGCGCACCGTCATCTACGGCGAGCGCAACCGGATCCTGCGCGGTGAGGATATGGAGGGCCAGGTACAGGAGATGATCACCGATGTGATCACCGCCTATGCCGATGGCGCCACCGCAGAGGGCTACGTCGAGGACTGGGATCTGGACAAGCTGTGGACGGCGCTGAAGACGCTGTACCCGGTGAGCCTGGACTACCGGGATCTGACCGGCGAGACCGGTGTCGGCGAGGCGGGCGACCTGACCAAGGACGAACTGGTCGATGCGCTGCTCGACGATGCACATGACGCCTACGACAAGCGCGAGCAGCAGATCGACGGTCTGGCGGGCGATGGTTCGATGCGCAATCTCGAACGCCAGGTGCTGCTTTCGGTGCTGGACCGCAAGTGGCGCGAGCACCTCTACGAGATGGACTACCTCAAGGAGGGCATCGGCCTGCGTGCCATGGCGCAGCGCGATCCGCTGGTCGAGTACCAGCGCGAGGGCTTCGACATGTTCGCCGCGATGCTCGAGGGTCTGAAGGAGGAGTCGGTCGGCTTCCTGTTCAACCTGCAGGTCGAGGTGCAGCAGCCGCAACCGGAGGGCGTTTCGGTTGACCAGGGCCTGCGTTCCCCGGTCGGCGCGATGTCCGCGCCGCGTCCGCTGCCCACCCAGGAAGCCGCTCCCATGGCCAACGGGGCTCCGGCGGCGTTGCGCGCCAAGGGCATCGACGATCGCGGCTCGCGCGGCTTCAGCTACTCGGGCCCGGACGAGGGCGGTCACGCCGCCGTGCACGACGACGCCGAGGAGTACGGCGACGGCGAATTCGGTGGTGGCACTCGGCGCGAACGCCGCGAGGCCGCCCGCGCCGAATCGAAGGGGAAGCGCGCACCGAAGTCGCGTCGTCGGCACTGAATCGCCGATCACGAGGGTGCCCATGGACCGTGCGTTCATGGGCACCTTCGCGTCTGTGCAGCCGACCCTGTCGAGCGACCTGCAAGCAGTCGCTAACGGCCACGAGGGACGGTGCGGCGGAGTAACTTCGAGGCGTGGACCGGGACGCTGTCGAGAAATGGGTCGGTGGTTACGAACGGGCCTGGCGCTCGCCGGGCACCGGACTGCTCGGCGAGCTGTTCACCGACGATGTCGAATATCTGGTGTCGCCGTGGGCGGATCCCATTGTCGGTCTCGAACCGCTCGGGGTGTTCTGGGAGGCCGAGCGCAGCGGGCCCGATGAAGCGTTCACGATGGCCTCCAAGATTGTCGCGGTGCAGGATTCGACCGCTGTTGTCCGAGTGAGCGTGGAGTATCGGTGGGATACGCTCTCGCGCTGGCGTGATCTGTGGGTGTTGCGGTTCGACTCCGACGGTCGGTGCACCCGCTTCGAGGAATGGCCCTTCGCCCCGGAACAGCCCGACGGGCATTAGCTGCGGCGGCTACCAGGAATCGTTGGCATTGAGCGCGGTCAGCAGGAGCCGGATGGCCGCAACGCGACGTTCCTTGCCGGGCAATGCATCCAATGCGCATTCCGGATCCGTGGGCGGACCGAGGTGGGTACAGCCGCGCGGACAGTCCTCGATGGCGGATGCCAGATCGGTGAAGGCGGCGATGACATCGTCGGGGGTGATATGGGCCAGGCCGAAGGAGCGGACACCGGGCGTGTCGATGACCCAGCCACCCCCGGGGAGTGGCAGGGCGACGGATTGGGTCGAGGTGTGCTTGCCCTTGCCCACCCCGGAGACCTCGCCGACGGCTCGATCCGCATCGGGGACAAGGCGATTGACCAGTGTCGACTTGCCGACGCCGGAGTGGCCGATGAAGGCGGTGAGACGGTCGGTGAGCAGCTCGAGGACCGGTTCGAGTGGGTCGTCGATGCCGCCGTAGATAATGGTGAGATCGAGATCGTCAAAGGCGGCGGCGAATTCGGATTCGGCCGCTAGATCGTGTTTGGTGAGACACAGAATCGGTTGCAGCCCACCGGCATATGCGGCGACCATGGCCCGTTCGACGAATCCGGTGCGCGGCGGCGGGTCGGCGAGGGCGACGACGATGAAGAGTTGTTCGGCATTGCCGACGACGATCCGCTCGAAGGGATCGGTGTCATCGGCGGTGCGGCGCAATACCGTTCGGCGTTCGGCGACGCGGACGATGCGCGCGAGCGTATCGGGTCTTCCGGAGAGATCGCCGACCACGTCGACCTGGTCGCCGACGACGATCGGGGTGCGGCCGAGTTCCCTGGCCCGCATGGCGACGATCAGCTTGTCCGGATCGCCGTCGAGCACACAACCCCAACGGCCGCGGTCCACCGAAACGACCATGGCCGATTCCGCATCATTGTGCTGCGGACGGGTTTTCGTGCGTGGACGCGACGATCTGCCCGGGCGTACCCGGACATCCGACTCGTCGTACTCGCGTTTTCTCAGCGGGCCGCTCCCTGATTCGAGAGCGTCGGATCGAGCATCTGCTCCCACAGGCCGATGAATCCGGGCAGCGTCTTGGCCGTGGTGCCGATATCCTCGATCGCTACACCCGGCACCCTCAGTCCGAGAATCGCACCGGCGGTTGCCATTCGGTGGTCGGCGTAGGAATGCCAGTTGCCGCCGTGCAGCGGGGCCGGGGTGATCTCCAGTCCGTCCTCGGTCTCGGTGACATTGCCGCCGAGCCGGTTGATCTCGGTGGAAAGGGCCGCGAGCCGATCGGTCTCGTGCCCGCGCAGGTGCGCGATGCCGCGCAGCCGGGACGGCGAATCCGCCAGTGCCGCAAGGGCGGCCACGGTCGGGGTCAGCTCGCCCACATCGTGCAGATCGATGTCGATACCGGCGAGCCGTTCCGGGCCGCGCACGGTCAGCAGGCCGTCGAAGCGGGTCACCTCGGCGCCCATGCGCACCAGGATCTCCCGGATCACGTCACCGGGCTGGGTGGTCAGGCGCGGCCAATGCGGAATGCGGACCTCGCCGCCGGTGATGGCGGCCGCCGCGAGGAAGGGCGTGGCATTGGACAGATCCGGCTCCACATCCCAGTTCACCGCGCGGATCGGGCTGGGTGCGACGGTCCAGGTCTGAGCCTTGCGGCTATCGATGGGTGCCTCGACGGCGACCTCGGCGCGCCGCAACATCTCCACCGTCATCTCGATATGCGGCATGGAGGGCAGCGCCTTGCCGTCGTGGTGCACCACTATGCCCTCGTCGAAGCGGGCCGCCGACAACAGCAGACCGGAGACGAACTGCGACGATCCGGAGGCATCGATGGTGACCGCGCCGCCGCGCAGGGCACCCTTGCCGTGCACGGTGAACGGCAGTGCGTCGCCCTCGATATCCGCGCCGATGCGGCGCAATGCGTCCAGGATGGTGGCCAGCGGGCGGACCCGGGCCTGCTCGTCACCGTCGAAGGCGGCATCGCCGGTGGCCAGGGCCGCGACCGGCGGCAGGAACCGCATGACGGTGCCCGCCAACCCGCAGTCGACGGTGCCGCCGTGCAGCGGCGCTGGCGTCACGGTCAGCGTGTCCCCATCGCCTTCGATCCGTGCGCCCAATGCCCGCAGCGCGCCGATCATGAGTTCGGTATCGCGGCTGCGTAGCGCGCCGGAGATGGTCGAAGGGCCCTCGGCGAGCGCGGCCAGGATCAAGGCCCGGTTCGTGATCGATTTCGATCCGGGCAAGGTCACGGTCGCGTGCACGGGTACATCGACATGGGGCGCTGGCCAGAAACTCACCCGTCCATCTTCGCCCATCGCGAACCTGGACACACGGGCGGTGTTGGATTTGCCGCGCCTGCTCTGTCTAATTGCAGCGCCTGCGGCGCATGCGCTTCGACGACTCGGACGCGAGACGGGCCGCGAACGGTCGCTCGTAAGACTCGCTCCCTTGTGGTCGCCTCGACTGGGCAGTTCGGCGCTCGAGGTGCACCGGCCAGTGATCGGATTCGCGCCTGCGGCGCATGCGCTTGGGCGGGTTCGGCTGAGTTCGATGGCCGCGCCTTTGCGGAGACGCAACGGACTGCGAACTCGTGAGATTCGCTCGGTGGTGGTTAACGGTGTGAGTGGGCTCGCCAGGAAAGACGAGCCCGACGCACAAACCTACTTGTGGCGTCCGTGCAGGATGGGGACCAGGCGGCGCAGGAGTTTCATGGTGGACTTGGTCCGCGAGTAGCTGAGCAGCGCCATGCCGGGAATCGCGAAGCGCTGCACCGCGATCGAATGCGGACGGGCGAATTCGCGCAGGCCCGGCTCGCCGTGGATGCGGCCGATACCGGAATCGCCGACGCCGCCGAAGGGCAGGCCCGCGATGGCGGCGAAGGCGAGCACGGAGTTCACCGAGGTGGCGCCGACGCGCAGTCGACGGGCGATATCCAGGCCGTTCTTCTTCGAGTAGACCGCCGAGGACAGGCCGTACTTGGACTTGTTCGCCAGCTCGACCGCCTCGTCGACGCTGTCCACCGTCCGGATGGTGACGGTCGGGCCGAAGGTCTCCTCGGCGACCGCCTCGGAGCTCTCGTCCACATCGACGAGCACGACCGGCTCGATGAACGGTCCCTTGACCGACTCCGGCCCGCCGAGTACCGCGGTGCCACCGCTCTTCAGCGCATCGTCGATATGGCGGCGCACGATATCGATCTGGCTGGGCATGGTCATCGGTCCGTAGGCGGCATCGGAGCCCGAGCCCGGCTTGATGTCGATCAGGATGCGCTTGACCTCGGCGACGAAGTCATCGCGAACCGAGCGATCCACGTACACCCGCTCCACTCCGGCGCAGGTCTGGCCGCTATTGGCGGTGGCGCCCCAGGCGACCGCGTCGGCGGCGGCCTTGATATCGGCATCGCCCGCGACGATCACCGCGTCCTTGCCGCCGCATTCCAGCAGTACCGGGGTCAGTGATTCGGCGGCCGCGGCCATGATCTTCTTACCGGTCGCGGTCGAGCCGGTGAACGCGATCTTGTCCACGCCGGACTTGACCAGTTCCGCGCCGGTCGCGCCGTAGCCGTTGATGGTTTCGAAGATCCCTTCCGGCAGCTCCGGATTGGCCTTCTTGAACGCGTCGGAGAGGAAATTGCCGATGCTGGTGGAGAATTCGCTCGGCTTGAAGACCACGGCGTTGCCCGCGGCGAGCGCGTAGGCAATGGAGCCGTTCGGGGTGTAGACCGGATAGTTCCACGGGCCGATCACGCCGATGACGCCGAGCGGGCGCTGCTCCAGCCGGGCCGAGAAGTTCGCCATGAACGCCCCGGGGGCGATCTTCTTGGGCGCGAGAACTTTCTTGGCATTCTTGGCCGCCCAGGCGATGTGCTCGAGTGCGAGCATCAACTCCAGGAACGCGTCGTCGAGCGGTTTGCCGTTCTCCCTGTGGATCAGCGCGGTGAATTCCTCGGAGTCCGCGACCAGCTGGCTCGACCAGCGCAGCAGATGTTTGCGCCGCAAATCGAAGCTCAGTCCACCCCAGGTCGCGGCGGCACTGCGGGCCTTGGCGACGGCCGCGCGCACCGCGTCGGCATCGGCGATGGTGTGTGTGCCGATGACCTCTCCGGTGGCCGGATCGACCGATTTCAGCGCCGTCTCCGGTGCCGCTGGGGTGGTCTCGATGGTTGTCACGGTGGGTCTCTCCTCTTGCCGAGATAAGTTAACGGCCATTCCCTTGAGATGATGCTATGTCACAACTCTCACCAGGTCACCACGTACCATCAATTCTTCCCGTGTGTGTCGGCGCCTAGTGGAAGTATCGAGATATGTGTGGCAGATATGCGACAACTACCGATCCCGGTCGGCTCGCCGTCGAGCTCGATGCCATCGACGAGACTCCTGCCGGCAACGGCGGCGGGTTCACCAACTACAACGTCGCGCCGACCACCCAGGTGCTCACCGTGGTCGAGCGGCACGAACACGGCCATCCGGACGATGAGGCCGAGCTGCGCATCCGGCGGATGCGCTGGGGCCTGATCCCAGTGTGGACCAAGGCTGCCGAACCCGGGGTGCCGGTGAAGGGGAAGCCGCTGTTCAACGCCCGCGCCGATAAGGCCACGACCACGGCGTCGTTCCGGGATGCGGTGAAGTACCGCCGCTGCCTGGTACCGATGGACGGCTGGTACGAGTGGCTGGTCGAACCGGATGCCGCAGCCAAGGGCAAGGTCGCCAAACATCCCTATTTCATGGCGAATGCCGATGGATCGCGGCTGTATATGGCCGGGCTGTGGTCGGTATGGCGGGACCGCTCACTGCAGGCGAGCGAACCGCTGCTGTCCTGCACCATCCTGACCACCGACGCCGTCGGCGAGCTCACCCACATCCATGACCGGATGCCGCTGCCGATGCCGCGCGAGCATTGGGCTGCCTGGCTGGATCCGGACCATCCGGCACCGGCCGCGCTGCTCGAGACGCCGAGCGTCGAGTCGGTGGCGGGCATTGTGGCGCGTCCGGTTTCGTCGCTGGTCAACAGCGTGCGCAATAACGGCCCGGAGTTGCTGGCGCCCTTGGACATTCAGGCGGGTACGGAAAAGGCCGGGCAGATCAGCTTGCTGTGATCGCCCGGCCCACCGTGCATCGACTCAGAGCTGGCACTTCACGCTGTTCGTCACGATATTCAGCACGCACTTGACGATATTGCCGGCCAGGACGGCCATACCGCCGGCCATGTCGATGACCTTGCTAGCGACCCCGCCGCCCAGCTTCTCGGCCTTGTCGGCCCGCTCATCCTTCTTCGGGGGGCCGTCCTTCTTCGGCGCGTCGTCAACGACGTGCTCGTTGAACGGGAAGTCGTTGACGTCGATCACCAGGGGACCGCCCGGTGCGGCGGTGGCCGTCGGCGCGGACAGCGCGGCCGGGCCGAGGGCGAGTAGGGGAACTCCGAACAGGGTGACGATCACGGTGCACAATCGCTGGCGCGCGGACATTTCGCATCCCATCCTCGAGTCGGACGATCTTGGCCCGTTCAGTAACGCATAAATGTTGCTGGCTCGGTGCTGCTTTATCCCGTTTATCCCGATGTGACCGGTGCGGTGACCGCGTCGGTGAGTCGGACCAGATCGGCTGGCGCCAATTCGATCTCCAATCCGCGCCGTCCTGCGCTGCACAACATGCGGTCCCAGGCCAGCGCCGAGGCATCGACGACGGTCGGCAGCAGCTTGCGCTGGCCGAGCGGGGAGATGCCGCCGAGCACGTAACCGGTGATTCGCTCGGCCTTCGCCTTATCTGCCATCGCCGCCTTGGGCGCGCCAAGCGCGGCGGCGGCCGCCTTGAGCGACAAGGTGTTCGGCACCGGCAGCACCGCGACCGCGAGTGCGCCGGTCGACAATTCGAGCACCAGCGTCTTGAAGATCTGCGCCGCCGTCACACCGACCTCGGCGGCGAGGGCGTCGACGGCCTCCGCGCCATAGGATTCGGCGCGCGGATCGTGTTTGTAGCTGTGCACGCGATGGGCGACACCGGCCTTGGCCAGGGTGCGGATCGCCGGGGTCGAGGCTCCTGCCATGCGGTCACCCTAGCGGCGCGGTAACCCGGTTCGGCAAACCGTTTTCGGTGCGCAGAGTTCGCTGTGGGAACACACTCGGGCACCCGCATGTTGCATGCGAATACAGAATCCCCGAACAGCAGTACGACGTGAAGGAGAGGTCGGTGCCCGTTCTGCTCGAAGAGCGCCCGGTGGCGTCAGCTGTGCTGGATATGCGACACATTCGGCCCCCGGCGTTATCGCGCTCCGCCGCCGCCTTCGGGCACGTCGATGGTGCCGCGGGGGACGCTCGGTTCCCACTCGATCCGACCGCGCCTGTAGATTTGGCAGGTACGGCGATCGAAGGGATTGGTGTGACGAGCGACGATGACGTGGTGACCGACGGTGCGGTCGGCGCCGCGGTCGACGATACCGAGCTGGTGCAGCGGTTCGAGCGCGATGCGCTCCCGTTGCTCGACCAGCTCTACGGTGCCGCGCTGCGCATGACCCGGAATCCGGCCGATGCCGAGGATCTGGTTCAGGAAACCTACGTCAAGGCGTTCCAGGGCTTCAAATCCTTCAAAGAGGGCACCAATCTGCGTGCCTGGCTCTACCGGATCCTGACCAACACCTACATCAACTCCTACCGCAAGAAGCAGCGCCAGCCCGCGCAGTACCCGACCGACGAGATCACCGACTGGCAGCTCGCGGCCACCGCCGAGCACACCTCGACCGGCCTGCGTTCGGCCGAGGTCGAGGCGCTGGACGCGCTGCCCGACGATGACATCAAGGCCGCGCTGCAGGAGCTGCCGGAGGAGTTCCGGATGGCGGTGTACTACGCCGATGTCGAGGGCTTCCCGTACAAGGAAATCGCCGACATCATGGGCACTCCCATCGGTACGGTGATGTCCCGGCTGCATCGCGGCCGCAAGCAGCTCAAGGGTTTGCTCGCCGATGTGGCGCGCGAACGTGGATTCAACCGCAACGGCGCGGAACGCCAGGAGGTCAAGCAGTGAGTACAGAGCGTGACCCCGATATGGAGTTGGACTGCACGGCGGTACTGGCCGATGTCTGGCTGTTGCTCGACAACGAGTGCGACCAGGCCACGCGCGAGCGGCTGCAGCACCACATGGAGCACTGCTCGCCGTGCATCGAGGCCTACGGCATCGAGGAGAAGATCAAGAGCCTGCTGAGTCGCAAGTGCGGTGGCGACCGGGCACCGGATACGCTGCGCGATCGGCTGAGCGTGGAGATCCGTCGTTCCGTCACGGTGACGCGAGTCGAGACCACCGAGTAGTCCCGCCTGGTTGCGCTCAGCGCCCTGGACACAGAAAACAGCTCCGCAACACAAAAACACCGAGCGCCACATTCTTCCTGGTGGAAGTTGCTGGCCCTCGGTGTTTTTCGTATTCGTTACGGCTCAGGCGTTAGGACGCTTGCCGTGGTTGGCTGCGCTTCCCTTGCGGCTGCGCTTCTTACGACCACGCTTACCCATCGGTAGTCTCCCTTCTGCGGATCACCCCCGCGTCCGCGGGGAGCACTCTGATCGAAGGTCATTGTTCCATGTGTGGTTGGCTGTACCTTCAGCGGATACAAGCGAACCAACGAATGGGGTGTCATGGCTGAGGAAGTGCTCTCGGAGCTGGTGTCGGTTGTACAGGAGATCGTCGTTGCCGAGGGTGACGAGGTGCGCGAGGGTGACACGCTGGTGATCCTCGAGTCGATGAAGATGGAGATCCCGGTGCTGGCCGAGAGCGATGGCACGGTGACCTCGATCGGCGTCAAAGCGGGCGACGCGATCAAGTCCGGGCACCTAATCGCTGTCATCTCTTAATATCTGGAGCGAGTATCTAGAGCGGGTAGACCGAATATGGCGACACTGAGTGAGCTGCTGGCCGAACACACCGACCTGCCCGGTGTCGCCGTTGACCATCTGCAGCGGGTGGTCGGAGATTGGCAACTGCTCGCCGATCTGTCCTTCGCGGATCTGCTGCTGTGGGTCGGCGCTGGCCCCATTGCCGACGGCGCGGATATCGTCTGCGTCGCGCAGTGCCGCCCGACGACGGCGCCCACTGTTCATCCCGAGGACCGGGTGGGTGGCATCGCCTCGCAGGCCGATCACCCGCAGGTTTTCGATGCGCTGATGACCGGCAAGATCGTGCGCGCGGATAGCGAGGTCGAGGCCGAGGGCGTCTACCATCCGCATCCGGTGCACGCGACCCGTGAGGCCATTCCGGTGCGCTGCGGTGACGATGTGATCGCCGTGCTCAGCCGCGATACCGATCTGCAGCGTTCGCGGGTGCGCAGCGCGCTGGAGGTCGCCTATGTGGCCTGTGCCGACGATCTGTGTCAGATGATCGCCGACGGCACCTTCCCGACCACCGAGGACCGCGCCGCGACACATTCCAGCCCGCGCGCTGGCGACGGCTTTATCCGCCTCGATACCGATGGCATCGTCGTCTACGCCAGTCCGAATGCGCTGTCCGCCTACCACCGGATGGGGCTGCAGTCCGATCTTGCGGGCCAGGATCTGGCCGTCACCACTCGCTCGCTGATCACCGATCCGTTCGACGCGCAGGAGGTCGTCGGGGATATCCAGGCCGCGCTGGCCGGACGCACCGGACGCCGGATGGAGGTCGAGGCGCGCGGTGCCACCGTGCTGCTGCGCACCCTGGTGCTGCGCCCGCACGGCGAACTGGCGGGGGCGGCGGTGCTGGTCCGCGACGTCACCGAGGTCAAGCGCCGCGATCGCGCGCTGCTCAGCAAGGACGCGACCATCCGGGAGATCCACCACCGGGTGAAGAACAATCTGCAGACCGTCGCCGCGCTGCTGCGGCTGCAGGCGCGGCGCACCGAGAACGAGGAGGCGCAGGTCGCGCTGACCGAATCGGTGCGCAGAGTCACCTCCATCGCCTCGGTACACGAGATGCTGTCGATGTCGGTGGACGAAGAGGTCGATCTCGACGAGGTTGTGGACCGGCTGCTGCCGATCATGGCCGATGTGGCGACCGTGCACACCGCCAGAATCAAAGTGCGCCGTGCGGGTTCGCTCGGCGTCTTCTCCGCCGAACGCGCCACCCCGCTGGTGATGGTGCTGACCGAATTGGTGCAGAACGCCATCGAGCACGCCTTCGATTCCGGCGAAAACGGCACTGTGACAATCCGTTCCGAGCGTTCGGCACGCTGGCTGGACGTGATCATCAGCGACGACGGTCGCGGCCTGCCACCGGGTTTCAGCCTGGAATCCTCCGACCGCCTCGGCCTGCAGATCGTGCGCACCCTGGTGACCGCCGAACTCGGCGGCTCCATCGGATTACACCCTGGCGCCGATATCGGTACCGACGCGGTGTTGCGCGTCCCACTGGGTCGCCGCTCGGGGCGCTGAGACGATCACGAACTCGGCGGCAATCACGAACTTGGCTGGTAGCCAATAGGATTCAGCTTCCGCCAGGGGGCCGCGCCGCAGGCGCGGCAAATCGGATACGGGCACAAAATAGCCCGGCACCTTGGTGCCGGGCTTGACTGCGTTACCGGGCCGGGCTGGAAGGTCCGGTAACGCTTGTCGTCCTACTAGACGACGGTGCGGGTCCGGGTGCGAGCGTTGCGACGCTTGAGCGCCCGACGCTCGTCCTCGCTCATTCCACCCCACACGCCCGCATCCTGCCCGGACTTCAGGGCCCAGGACAGGCAATCGGCGGTAACGGGGCAGCGAGCGCAGACCAGCTTGGCATCGGCAATCTGCGCGAGCGCAGGACCGCTGTTACCCACCGGGAAGAACAGCTCGGGGTCCTCGTCGCGACAGATGGCCTTGTGGCGCCAGTCCATTCCTCTGCTCCTTTGCTGGGCGCCGCAAAGGGCGCCGATGGTTTGTGGATCGTTCACTTGTGCGACTCGAATGTTTCCGCACGGTTGCTTGTGAATGCTTTCACGAACACCGTAGATGTCAATAGGTATCTGGTGCACCGTGGGGAAGCTCACGCTCTCAAAGCCCCCCTACGGGGAACCTGCCCGGTCCTTTGTACTCGCTCTACCTGGTTTTCGCAGCACAACACCCGGATTTTTCGCGCGTTTCGCGCTCATTCCGGACGCGGAGCGACGACCTCGAGCACGTTCGGCACAGCTGTGAAATCCACCATGTTGCGTTTTCCGATAAAGTCGCCATCGATTTGCAGACCGATGGGTTCGCTGGCCACGATTCGCACGGTCGGTACATCGTCCTCGCGAAAGAGGTTGCGGGACTTAGGATTTCCGCCGGTAGCCAACAGCTGGCGGGCGAGTAGCAGGGTGGAGACCACCGACATCGACTGCACGGCAAACACGCCGAGACCCGTTTCGAAGGCCGTGCCCGGGTTGGTGTGCACCGGTGTGTCGTTCAGATAGGTCCACGGAGTCGCGTTCGTCACGAAGGCGTAATGGACGCCCTCGACGGGTTCGTATCCCGGAATCTCGAGCCGAACGGTCGGTTCCTTACCCTTCGCTTTGAAGAATTGTCGCACAGTTGTTCGAACATAGCGCGCGGGGGTGGCCGCATGACCATCGGCGCGACTGTTGTCGATCGCCTCGCACACGTCGGCGTCGAGGCCGACGCCCGCGCTGAAGCCGAACCAGCGGTCATCGGCCAGTCCGAGGCCGATTTTGCGGTCGCGGTCGAGAGTGAGCAGATCAATGAGCTGGTTGGTCGCGGTCACCGGATCCGGGGAGATGCCCAGTGCCCGCGCGAATACATTCGCCGAGCCGCCGGGGATCACGCCGAGCCGTGGCAGCCAGGCCTGTCCGTCGTTCAGTTCGGGTAGCGGCAGGAAACCGTTGATGGTCTCGTTGACCGTCCCATCGCCGCCGTGTACCACGATCAGATCCATCTCGTTGGTCGATGCCCACTGCGCCAACTCCGCCGCGTGGCCGCGATGCTGGGTATGCGCGACGGTCAGCTGTGTCCGGCTCTCCAACGCGTGCGCGAGCAGATCCCGAGTCGCTGGTGTAGTCGAGGTGGCATTCGGGTTCACGATCAGCAGCGTCCGCACCTTCGGAAGCCTAATCGGCTGCCGGCCCGGTCCGAAAAGCCGGGAAGTGCGTTCTAGGCTTGGCGCGTGGCGGACAGCGGCAAGGACGAGGTTGACAGCGGCGCGCGGGCCGAGGGCGTGCCGGCGACGGTGCGTGGTGCCGGCGGGTTGGTCGCGCTGGAGGGTGCGGTCGCGGTGATCGTGGCGATCGTGCTGATCGTGCGCGGACTGCTCGGGCACGATCAGAGTGCCGCCAGCGGGTACGGCACGGCCGCGTGGTTCGGCATTCTCGGCGGTGCGGTGCTCGCGGCCGGTATCGGTCTGGTGTTCGGACACCGGTGGGGACGGGCCATCGCCGTGATCGCGCAGGTACTGCTGCTGCCGGTGACCTGGTCGCTGCTGACCGATTCGCATCAGCCGGTGTTCGGCGCCCTGCTCGGCGTTGTGGTGATCGGCGCACTGGTGCTGTTGTTCGCGCCCGCGTCGAATCGCTGGATGGCGGGGGGATACCCGACGCCGCCGAGCTGACCGGCTTACGTCGGGTTTCCCCGGCCGCTGGATAGTGACCGGGATCGCTTCGCTCACCCGGTCGACGTTTGCCTATTCGGGGTTCGCGGATCCGAGCGAGCAGGGGTTCAGCGCACGGTGGCGTCGCGCAGTGCCCGACGGCACAGGTGATCGGCCTGCCGGGTGGTCTCGGGCTGGCGGTAGCGCGGGGTTAGTGCGAGCACCTGCGTGCATGCGGTGTCGAGGTCGATGAGATGTCCGACCGAGACGAATACCGGTTTGATGGCGCGCTGGGTGCGCAGGGCGCGCCCGACGAGCTGACCGTCCATGGTGATATCGCTGGTCGCACCACGTTCCGGGCCGGGCGTCCGATAGTCGCCCCACGGTGTCTTGGCGACGCCGATCGTCGGTGTGCCCGTGCGGATTCCGACATGGCAGGCCAGGCCGAAGCGGCGCGGGTGGGCCAGTCCCTGGCCGTCGCAAATGAGCAGATCCGGTGTGGTGTCGAGCTTTTCGAGGGCGGCGAGGGTGGTCGGCAGCTCGCGGAAGGCGAGTAGACCCGGCACGTACGGGAAGGTGACGGTACCGCGCGCCACCGCGGATTCGACGGGTTCAAGTGTGGCGCTGTCCAATACGACCACCGCCGTGGCGACGATGCCGGTCTCGTCGTCATAGGCCGAGTCGACTCCGGCGATGGTGCGGAACCGTGGTGGGCGCGGGTCGGACGCAATCACCAACGGTCGCAACGCATCCTGGACAGCTATCGCATCGTCCGCGGTGGTCGGCCATTCGGCCGGTGTGTCGACCTTCATCGCTGTACTCGAAATCCGAATTGCGCCAAGCTGATTCACTACCGAACGGATTCGGTCACCAGGCTTCGGCCGCGAGCTTGTCGATGGCCGCGCCGGTGAGGCGGTAGCCGACCCATTCGTCCTGGGGGTTGGCGCCGATGGATTTGTAGAACTCGATGGAGGGCGCGTTCCAGGTCAGCACCGACCAGTCGACCCGGCTGTAGCCATTGGCGGCGGCCTCCTCGGCGAGCGCGGCGAGCAGCGCCTTGCCGTACCCCTTGCCGCGGGTCTCCGGCTTGACGTACAGGTCCTCCAGGTAGATGCCGTGCACGCCGGTCCAGGTGGAGTAGTTCAGGAACCAGATCGCACAACCGACCACACCCGTCTCATCCGCGGCGACGTGGGCGAAGACCGCGGGCGACGGTCCGAACAGGGCGGCGTGCAGCTGTTCGGTGGTGAGTGTGCACTCGTCGCGGGCCTTCTCGTATTCGGCGAGGTCCTCGACCAGGCCGACGAGCGCGGGTACATCGGCGGGGACGGCACGGCGGATCTGGCCGGGGTGAGTCATGGTGTGGCTCCATTGTTGGCGGGAACTAGGTTGTGCGCCAGGATGGTTCGATCCTCATGTTCGTACCCGAGGACGGTGATCGCGGCGGTGGACATGGCAAAGCGCCGCCCCTCCCGGATATCGAGTTCGGCCCAGCGGGCGATCAGTGCCCGGGAGAAATGACCGTGCCCGACCAGCACGATATCCCGGTCCGGCAGTGTGGGTTCGACCGATGCGAGCACGCGGTCGGCGCGGGCACTGACCTGTGCGGCGTTCTCGCCGCCCGGCACGGTTCCGGTCCAGATGGTCCATCCTGGATCGTGCTCGCGGATCTCGACGCTGGTCCGGCCCTCGTAGTCGCCGTAATCCCATTCGGCCAGATCGTCATCGACGACGGCATCGGTGAGTCCGGCAAGCGCCGCGGTGTGCACGGCACGCTGGCGTGGACTGGTGAGCACCAGCGGGTCGCGCAGCTTCAGCTCACTCAGCAGTCCGCCCGCGGCGCGGGCCTGCGCCGCACCGCGTTCGGTGAGCGGCAGATCGGTGCGGCCGGTGTGGCGTCGCTGCTTCGACCAGGTGGTTTCGCCGTGCCGGAGTAGGACCAGCCGGGCGTCGTCGAGTGCGGACATGGCTAGCCCGCCCCCCCGAATCTTTTGCCGGTCGTCGGTGCCTCGATCGTCATCTCCCGGGCCGGCGGCAAGTGGGGGCGGATTCTTGGGCGTGCCCGACGAGTTACCCATGTTCCTACTAAATCAGTCATCACGAGCCCAGTGCGTACATCTCGGCTCCGCGTTTCTCCAGTACGGTCGTGCCGAGTACGGCGAGCGAGATGGGGGAGCCGTCGTAGCCGGGGCGGGCCACCGGAATCCGGGTCACCTCGGTGCCCGAGGTGGGGTCGAGGACGGCGATCGCGCCGTCCACCGGCATGAGCAGTCGGCCCGCCATGAAGACCGGGCTGCCGAGTGCGCCGGGGGCGGCCCAGATCGGATCGAATGTGCTGGCGTTCAAGGCGATCAGGCTATTGCCGGTGAATACCAGGAACAGCGAGCTGATCCGGGTGGTGGTCGTCTTATCACTCAGTGGTGCGGAGAGTTGGTGCACCACCAGCGCATTCCCGGTGCTGTCGAAGACCTCGAGTCGCGGTGCGGTCGCCTCGGCGCCGGCGGTCGCCGCCGCACCGGGTAGGTACAGCACGATTCGGTTGTCGGACACCGCGATTACGCGCGCGTCGGGGGAGTCCGCGCCGGTTCCGTTGAGTATGTGCGAGCCGTACTCTTCGGGCACCGTGTTGTCCTTCGGTGCCGGATTGAGGACGGTCAGGCGGTCGGTGGGGTCTTCTGGGCAGCGCTCGAGTACGGCGAGCCGGGTGGAGCTCGAACTCGACGAGAGCAGTTTGCAGCCCTTGCGCGGCTGGGTTTTCACATTGACCGGTGCGTCGACGTAGCCGTATTCGATGGTGCGCACCAGATCCGAGCGCCACATTTCCAGCCGCCGCGGTCCCTGGGCCAGCACATAGGTGCCGTCTACGGATAGCTGCACCGCCGGATCCATATAGCTGCTGCGCGCGGTTCGCCGCGAACCGTCCTCACCGGCCAGCAGAATGGCCTGGCTGCAGCCGCGCTGATCCTTGTACACCGCGATCACCGTGCCGAATTGCGATTCGACGCCGCACAGGGATAGGTCGCGGCGATAGTGCCACAGGTCGGCGCCGGTGCGTGGATCGTGACCGGTGACCGTGCCGTCCGCACCGGTGACCACCGTGCCAGCGGCCACCAGCGCGCGATTCGCGGCGGGGTCGGCGGCATGCCAGAGCTCGTGCAGACTGGTCGGCACCTGATCCGCGGCCGCCGGAGTGGAAACCGGATGTTCGGCCGTCACCGACTCGCTACCCCTGGCGTCACTACGCGCCCACACCACGACCGCCGCGATCACCACGACCACGGCGATCGCGACTGCGGAGATGATGTCGGCGCGCGTTCGCCGCTCGGGTGCGAGCACGTTTGCGAGACTACAACGTGTCGGCCGACCGATGTGAGCGGCTCTCGTCCGGATTGCCCCCCACAGGCGCGCCCGTCCATGACGGACGCGCCCGGGTCTCGACTATGCCGATGCGGTAACCGTCGCGGGGGCGGTATCCGCGGCCACTTCGTCCGCGGGCTTGCGACGGCGGCGGCGACGGCGCGCGGGCTGATCGGTGGTGTCGGCCTCGTCGGAGCTGGTATCCGCCGCGGCGGGTGCGCCGTTTTCGTTGTCGCCGTTGCCATTCGACTCGGTGCCGGGCTCGGTGTCTCCGGCGGACCTGCGGCGACGGCGGCGGCGACGGGCGGGCTTATCCGCCGTGTCGTCGGCGTCATCGTTCGGCGCGGTGTCGGATGGTGCTGCGGCGGTATCGGTTTCGGCACCATCGAGCGCATCGCTGTCGGTGCCGTTGACCGCATCGTCGATCGGCTGGCCGCCGCGAGTGCGTCTGCGATTGCGCTTGCGCGGCGTGCGGGCGGGGCGCTCGACCACTTCGGCGTCCTCATCGCGCACCGGCTTGGCCTTGCGGATCGTGCCGGTGACGCCCTCGGGGATGCCCAGGTCCGAGAATAGGTGTGGGGAGCGTGAGTACGTCTCGACCGGGTCCGGGATGCCGAGGCCGAGGGCGGTGTCGATGGCGGCCCAGCGGTTCAGCTCGTCCCAGTCGATCAGCGTCACCGCGACACCGGTGCGTCCGGCCCGGCCGGTGCGCCCGATCCGGTGCACGTAGGTCTTCTCATCCTCCGGGCACTGGTAGTTGATGACGTGGGTGACGTCGTCGATATCGATGCCGCGCGCGGCGACATCGGTCGCGACCAGCACGTCGATGGTGCCCTTGCGGAATTTGGTGAGCGCCTTCTCCCTGGCGATCTGCCCGAGGTCACCGTGTACGGCGCCGACGGCGAAGCCGCGCTCGGCGAGATCGTCGGCGACCTTCTGTGCGGTGCGCTTGGTGCGGGTGAAGACCATGGTCGCGCCGCGGCTCCCGGCCTGCAGCACCTTGGCGATCAGCTCGCTCTTGTCCAGTGCGTGCGCCCGGTAGACGAACTGCGCGGTGCGGTCGTGCACGGCGGAGTCGTGTGGCTCCTCGGCGCGGATATGGGTCGGCCGGGTCAGGAAGGTGCGGGCCAGGGTGATGATCGGGCCCGGCATGGTGGCCGAGAACAGCATGGTCTGGCGCTGCGCCGGAACCATGCCGAGAATGCGCTCGATATCGGGTAGGAAGCCCAGATCCAGCATTTCATCGGCCTCGTCCAGGACGAGTACGCCGATCTTGCCGAGAATCAGGTGGCCCTGATCGGCCAGATCCATGAGTCGGCCGGGAGTTCCGACCACGACATCGACGCCCGCGCGCAGTGCGGCGATCTGGGATTCGTAGGGGCGGCCGCCGTAGATCGAGAGCACGCGCAGCTGACCCTGGTGGTTCTTCAGGTACTTGCTCGCGTTCTCCAGATCGTTGGTGACCTGGATGCAGAGTTCGCGCGTCGGCACGATGATCAGTGCCCGCGGGGTGCCGTCCAGCGGGGTCGTCCCGGAGTCGGCGGTGGTGATCCGGTGCAGCAGCGGCACACCGAATCCGAAGGTCTTTCCCATACCGGTGCGGGCCTGACCGATGAGATCTTCACCGGCGAGTGCCAACGGCAGGGTCAGTTCCTGAATTGCGAAAGTTCGTTCGATTCCGATCTCACCGAGTGCTCGCACGATTTCATCGCGAACCCCCAATTCGGTGAATGTCGGGGCGGTGTGGGATTCGTCCAGTTCGGCGGTCAGCAGCGTATCTGCCAGACCCGGTTCTTGTTCGACAGTGATCTTGCTCAGGTTCGTGCCTTCCTCGTTATCGCGTCACGCGCGCACGAGGCGTGGGGCGGACCGGTCGGTCCGCGACGACCACGTATCCGCCTGTGATACTCACCTCGGCCACTGCCCTTGATGTCGGCGGGAGCTCGTCGTCGTGTCGGCTACCTCGGGAGACATCGGCGCGGCGCAAGGGTGATGCGGATCTGGTGCGCGCACATATTCCTGAACGTCGAAAACCTCGCCGCCGGAACTCTGGCGCCCAGGTGATCGGCGCCTCGATGGGACGAAATTTCCGTTGTCCGCAGAGATTGTAGCGTGATATTGTGCACGGCTCGAATTGCCGCCACGATAGCGACCACATACGGGTCGCTGGAAAAGGTTCGCATTTCCGGGGCAAAAGTACGGTTTCCTCGGATGGTTCTTCGACGTACGCTGCGCCACATGGTAATTCACTTGGCGCGCCGAATCTGGACCACGATCGAACCGCTACATGATGTGGTGTATTTCGGTGCGGGTGTCAAGGAGGCCGGAGTCGCGCTCGGGTTGCGCGGATTCTGGCAGACCTACTTCGCGTTCCGGGCCGCTCCGCTCGGCGCGGTGAGCGCGGGCACGGTATCGGCGACCTTCGCCGGATTCCATCCCGATATGGTCGGCAAGGCGGTGCCCGACGCGTGGGCCAGGGCGACGCCGGGGGAATGTCTGGCGGCCCGGCTCGACTATTCGACCGGTCTGCTGCGCGGGGCCGGAGCCGGTGACGCCGAATGCGCCCGCGCGGTGGATCTGCTCGAACCGGTAGCGCGCGCGGCCGATGCGACCGGCCGGGCGCTCTACGCGGCGAATGCGGAATTGCCCCTGTCTGCCGATCCGGTGGCCGCGCTGTGGCAGCTCACCACCACACTGCGCGAGCATCGCGGTGACGGACATGTGGCGGCGCTGATCAGCCACGGGCTGACCGGATCGCAGGCGCTGGTACTGCAGGTGGCGGCGGGTAAGGCGCCCGAATCGGTGATGCGGCCCGCGCGCGGCTGGTCGGAGCAGGAATGGTCCGATATCGCCGACGAGTTGCGGGCGCGCAGGTTGATCGAAGGTGAGCCGACCGGCCCGGCGCTGACCGGCGCTGGCGCCGAATTGCTCGATCAGGTGGAGGCCACTACCGACGAGGCCGCCTGGAACGGCGCACTGTCGGCGCTGTCGCAGGACGCGATCGCCGAGTTGACCGATACGCTCGCGCCACTGGTGCAGCGCGTCCAGGAAAGCCTGGTGCCGCCGATCAGCCCGATCGGCATGGTGCAGAGCTGAATCGGCGTGGCGTACGGCGGAATATGCGGCGGTGCTCACAAAACGAACTTGCCTGTTACCGCCGGTACCGAGATGTGAGAGATTCTTGGGTGTGAGTCTCACCGACACCGTCACCATCGCTGCGCGCAATGCCTGGGCGCTGACCTTCGGCCAAGGCGTCGAAACACCGGATCCCGCCCCGTCGACGGTGCTGTGCGATGAACCACATCGACAGCTGCGCCGCTTCGATGCGGGTGAATCCGCCACTGCCGCAACGGATTCGGCGGTGCTGCTGGTGCCGCCGCTGGCCGCGCCCGCCAGTTGCTTCGATCTGCGCCCCGATCAGAGCGTGGCCAGATTCCTGCTCGAGACCGGCCGCACGCCCTATGTCGTCGACTATGGCGAGATCACCTTCGCCGACCGGCGGATGGGCTTCGAAACCTGGATCGACGACATCCTGCCGGAGGCGATTCTGCGCACCTCTGCCGATCGCGAGGGTAAACCCGTCGATCTGGTCGGCTGGTCCATCGGTGGCACCCTGGCGCTGCTGACCGCGGCGGCGCACGCCGAACTGCCGATCCGCTCCATCACCGCGGTCGGCTCGCCGCTGGACTACGACAAGATGACCGGCATTCCGCAGGTGCGCGCGGTCGCCAAATTGACCGGCGGCATCGCGACCTCGACCGCGGTGCGCGCAGCGGGCGGCATTCCGGCCACGTTGACCAGGTTCGCCTACCGGGTCACCGCATGGGATCGCGAACTCACCCGACCGTGGTTCGTCGCGAGCAATATCGCCCGCACCGAAACCCTGGCCAAGATGGAGTCCATCGACCGCTTCATGGCGCAGATGCCCGGCTATCCCGGCCGCTTCTACGGCCAGTTGTGGGGCCGCCTGATCCTCAACAATGACATCGGCCGCGGCGTCGTGCGGCTCGGCGAGCGCCGCATCGAGTTGGCCGAGGTGACCGCGCCGGTGCTGCTCGTCGGCGGACCCACCGATGTCATCACCCCGGCCGCAGCCGTCGCGGCCGGGCGGCGCACCCTCACCGGTGCGCGGTTCGTCCGCTACGAGACCGCCCCCGGCAGTCATCTCGGCATTCTCACCGGCGAAACCGCGCGCGAGACCACTTGGACCTATCTCGACAAGTTCCTGGCCGAGCTGTCCTGAGCCAGCGCCGGTTCCGGGCGTTCGCCGCCACGACTCCGACATGTACCGGGATGACGCTGACGCGTAACGGGCCGGGGCTAGGCTGTCTCGATATGGGAGCACAGTCATCCGCAGCGCTAGGAGCACGGCAAGCTGCCGCGCAGGGGGTTTCATTGTCCGGCTCGTCCTTCGCGGCCGATGATCTCGGCGTAGTCGACCTGTTCGCGGTGCTCGCCTACGGTGAGATCTCCGCGTTCTACCGGCTGGCCGAGGAGGCCAAACTATCGCCGACGCTGCGTGGCAGGGTGGCCGTCGCGAAGATGGCCGCCGCCGAGATGCGGCACTTCGAAACCCTGGAGTCCGCACTGGCCGAACGTGGCGTCGACATCTTCGACGCGATGGCGCCGTTCGTGCGTGCCCTGGACGCCTACCACGACTCCACCGATCCCTCGACCTGGCTCGAGTCGATGGTGAAGTTCTACGTCGGCGACGGTATCGCCGCCGACTTCTACACCGAGATCGCCGGTGCCCTTTCTCCCGAGGTCGCCGCCGTGGTCCGGGATGTGCTCGCCGAGACCAGCCACTCCGAATTCGTGGTCGAGGAGGTGCGCCGCGCGGTCGCGACGAGCCGCTCCGAGCGCGACCGGCTTACCCTGTGGGGCCGACGGCTGCTCGGTGAGGCGATCACCCAGGCGCAGTACGTGATGGCCCAGCGCGATGAGCTCACCGAGCTGGTGCTCAGCGCGACCGGTGATCTCAACGGCATTGCCGCGCTGTTCGAGCGCATGCAGGCCAGCCATGCCGAGCGCATGGCCGTGCTGGGCATCTGATCAGTCGTTCACGGCACGGACCAGTCGCAGGCCGGGGGATTGCGCCTGCGCCTGATCGGTGAGGCAGACGACGATGCTCTGATCACGGTCGCCGTTGAGCGTTTCGAACGGGATATCGATATGGCCGTGCTCGGGATGGTCGAAGCGCAGCGTGCCGGAGATCAGTTCGTCGACATGTTGTGGCTGCCAACGGCTTTCGAATTCCGGATATTCGCGCAGGGTGGCGATCAGGTCGAGTAGCCGGTCCTCGCCCGGCCAAAGCACGGTTGCGCGGCGCAGTGCGGCCGAGAAGCTGTCGGCCACCTCGTCCCAGTTGCGCAGTACCTGCTTGGCGCGCGGATGGGTGAAGGTGAACCAGGCCAGATTCGAGGTTTCCGGATCATCGAACAGCCCAAGGGGTTTCGCGATGGCCTCCCATGCCGGATTCCAGCCGAGCACATTGAGCCGTCGCCCGAGCACGAAGGCCGGAGTCGGCTGCAGTGCGCGCAGGATGGTCTGCATCGCGGATGTCGGATGTTCGGCAGCGGATTCGGTGGTGGGGCAGCGGGATTCGTTACTCGAAGTGACGGCGAGCCAGCCGAAGTGATGGCGATCCTTACCGTCGATCAGCAGCGCCTGCGCGAGCGCATCGATGACCGCACCCGAGGGGTTGGTATCGCGGCCCTGCTCCAGCCGGGCCAGATAGTCGGCGCTGACTCCGGCGCGCACCGCGACCTCTTCGCGGCGCAGGCCCGGGGTCCGGCGGCGGCGGCCCTCGGGGAGACCCACATCCGAAGGCCGCAATTGGGCGCGCCGCGCCACGAGGTACTCCGCGAAGGGGTTCGGTGCCATGCGTTTCATCGTGCCCTGTCCTGGGATGGTTAGCCGCGCCCTATGGGGTCCAGGATAACGGCGGTCTGGTTAACGGACCACGGTCCGGTCATGGTTTATCGCATGACATCTTCTACCGAATCCACCACCGCCACCGCGCTCGCCCCGGGTTCCTGGGCCCTGGACGCCATGCACTCCCAGGTCCAATTCACCATCCGCCACCTCGGCATCTCCAAGGTCCGCGGCAGTTTCAGCAAGTTCGAGACCGAGTTCGTCGTCGACGACAAAGGCTTCGCCACCCTCGGCGCCACCATCTACCTCGACTCCTTCGACACCGGCAATGCCGATCGCGACAACCACGTCCGGACCGCCGATTTCCTCGATGTCGCCAACCGCCCCACCCTGACCTTCCGCGCCGTCGAGCCGGTGCAGGTCGCCGAATCGTTCGTGGTCGAGGGCGAGGCCACCCTCGGTGGGATCACCAAGCCGGTCACCCTCGACGTGGAGTGGGGCGGTGTGCAGGTATTCGCCGGAACCGGGGACCGGCATGCGGGTTTCTCCGCGACCGGCGCCATCAAGCGCACCGACTTCGGCGTCGGCGGCCCGCTGCCCGGCATGCTCAGCGATACGGTCAAGATCGAGCTGGAAATCCAGCTCATCGAGCCCAAGTAGTGGCATTTCCGCCGAGCGGGTACGGCGTTCGCGACAGGCGAACGTCAGCCCGCGCGCTCGGCGCAGCGGGCTGTCGATTCCGGAAGTGACCACCGATTTCGCAGGTACATGGGTAACTCGTCGGGAACGCCCAGAGCTGAATTGTTGCCCGAGGCGTCGGCCGCGATGTGGATTTCGTGGCTGCTAGTGGGGCGCTGAATACCCGGGGAGGCGGGGGAGCATTAGCCTTGATTTCGACAGCACACAGGACTCTAGGTTCGGAGGTTGGCCGTGGAGGTCAAGATCGGTATTTCGGATAGCCCGCGCGAGCTCGTGATCAATAGCGGGCAGACCCCGGACGAGGTCGAGGCGCTGGTGTCCGGTGCGCTGAGCGGCGAGGGCGGCGTCGTCGCGCTCACCGACGAGAAGGGCCGCAAGTTCTTGATCCAGGCCTCGAAGGTCGCCTACGTCGAGATCGGCGCCGCCACCGGCGGTCGGGTCGGCTTCGCCGCCGTCTGAGCCGGACCGCGGCACGACAGCCAACAGCCCCCGCACTCATGCGAGTGCAGGGGCTGTTGTCATTTTCGTCCGAGGTGTCGGGCTCGGCTCAGTTGATCGGGTGCAGCGGCACGTGCGACAGACCGCCCCAGGCCAGTGCGACGGTGGTGTCGACCGCCTCTTCCTTCGGGATCGGCCGATCCGCCTCCAGCCAGTACCGCGCGGTGAACTGGCTGGTGCCGACCAGCCCGACCGCGAGGATCCGGGCCCGGTAGGGATCCAGGCCGGAATCGTGGGCGACCAGATCGAAGACCGCGTCCACACAGGCCTCGGTGGCCTGCTCGACCCGGCGCTGCACCTGCGGCTCGCTGATCAGATCGGATTCGAAAACCAGTCGGAAGCCCTGCATTTCATTGTCGACGAAGTCGAAGTAGGCCTGCACGGCCGCACGGACGCGCTGACGGTTGTCGGTGGTCGAGCGCAGCGCCTGGCGCACACTCGACACCAGCATGTCGACGTAGTTCTGTAGCACCGCCAGGTAGAGCTCGAGCTTGCTGGCGAAGTGCTGGTACAGCACCGGCTTGCTGACTCCGGCGCACTGCGAGATCTCGTCCATGCCAGCGGCGTGGTAACCGCGTTGCACGAAGATCTCACTGGCCGCCAGGAGTAGCTGTTGACGACGCTCGTCGCGCGGAAGCCGGGTACCGCGCTTGGTCGGCGCCATGGCGTCGGACGACGTTCTGCGCGACGTCATCCGGTCCACGAGGTCAGTCATTTCGGCTCTCCCAGTCGATGCCCCGGTTATATGGGGTTGTACACCGGGTATCCAAAGAACGATACCCGGTCGTAGCTCACATGCGGCTCGGGGCCGGAGATCAAGCCCACTCGGTGAGATATGTCGCACCCGTTCCGGCCCGTATCCGGCCCGGTTCAGCGGTATTGCCCCCTGTGAGACGCTGGTGAGTGTGACCGACCGCGCGGAAAGATCCTCCGGCGGCGGGCGAGATGAGCACCGCCCCGCTGGCTACACCGCGTTCGGTTCCGTAGTCTCGGGCCCTGTGGAAAGGCCGGACCCCGAGGTGCGTACGGGGGCAGCCGCTAGAAATGGTGCTGCTGCCCGAGCTCGCGTCGAGGTCTCCAACGACCGGTCGTCCAGACCCGGGGCGGCGCAGCGGGATAAGAACGATGTCGAGCTCTACGATCCGCTCGGCCTGTACGAACCGCCCGTCGATCGCTCCCATCAGCCGCTGCGAGCGCGCTGGGATCCCACCGCCGCCGACGAGAATCGCTCGCGCCCACCGAGACCGGAGCGCGATGCCAAGAAACAGAGCGCACTCGGTCGCTTCATCCGCACCTACGGCTGGCGTGCCTACGCCCTGCCCGTGCTGTTCGTGGTCACCGTGCTGGTGATCGTGGACGCGGTGCGCGGCGGCACCGATCCCGCGAAGATCGCAGCTGGCGCACCGGGATTCGGGCAGCTCAGTCCGCACACGGCCTCCGCTGGCATCATCGGCGCACCGCCCGGCGACGGCCACTTCCCGACCAACCTGCCGACCGGCGCGCTGCCCGACGGCGGACCGTTCACCGAAATCGGCGCGGGCACATGGCATGTGGTGCCCGGTAGCACCGTGCAGGTAGGCACCGGATCGGGATCCCAGTTCAAGTACACGGTCGAAATCGAGGACGGCATTGACACTTCCGGATTCGGCGGGGATGAATCCGTTGCCAAGATGGTCGACAGCACACTGAACAATCCAAAGAGCTGGGCGCACGACAGCAAATTCGCCTTCCGGCGCATCGATCACGGCGAACCGGACTTCCGCATTTCGCTGGCCTCCCGCGAATCCTCGCGCAAGGCATGCGGTTTCGATATTCCGATCGACTCCTCCTGTTTCAATGCCGACCTGCGCCGGGTTGTGTTGTCGGAGGTGCGCTGGGTGCGCGGTGCGCTGGCCTTCGAGGGCGATATCGGCTCCTACCGGCAGTACCAGGTCAACCACGAGGTCGGCCACGCCATCGGTTATCACCAGCATCAGCCGTGTGAGACCGACGGCGGGCTGGCGCCGGTGATGATGCAGCAGACCTTCGGCACCAAGAACAACGACATCGCCGCGCTCGACCCCGACGGCGTGGTCCCCATGGACGGCAAACGCTGCCGGTTCAACCCCTGGCCATATCCCCGCGGGTGAGCTCTGTTTTTGGCCGCGCCTCCGGCGCGGCGTGTTCGCGGCCCCCTTGGTCTCGCGTCCGAGCCGTCGAGACTCGCGTCGAGCGGGGGGCGTGGGTCGTGCTGGCCGACACCGGTGGCGTCGCCGAACACTACCTCG
>NZ_JBSGEQ010000058.1:0-36593 GCF_053602975.1 Nocardia sp. NPDC004278 | reverse complement strand
TCGGCGTCCCCGAATCGGCCGACGGCATCACCGTATTCGTGAATGGCGCGGGAACCACCGTCGGATATGCCGCGGTGCAGATGGCGTTGCAGCGGAGCACGTGGCCGGGGTCGTGGATCGCATTGTCGCTGAACTGGGTTCGCACGCCCAGTTCGTGATCGCCCGGTTGGTGCAACGCTCCATCGGCTCCGACGTACATACCATTCGGGACCGGCCCGTGGTGCTGCGGTGGGCTGTCGGCTGACGGAGTATGACCGGATTGCGGTTCGGGAGAATTATGCGTTGTCGGTGGGGTCGGCGTCTCTTGGCGTGCCGGCTCGTTGCGTGTCGGTTCGGGGACGCGGTTGTCCCTGGATGATTCGACGGCAGGCGAACGGGGCGTGACCTGATCCGCGGGGGTGATATGCGAACGGTCGGAATGAGAATCCCGGTCCGGATTGGAGTCGCGCCAGGCTCGCGTGGCCTCGTTGCTCGAATCGCTGCCGCGTTCGAGCCGATACGCCTCGTTGTACCCGCGGAGGAAATTCGGGTCGCGAGCTGGGTCGATGGATTCGGGGTCGCTGCCGAGTCGGCTCGGTGGTGCCGTGCGATGCTCCGCGCCGAGGTGATCTACCGGGTAGTCGACCGTATAGGACATCTCGCGACCGGCCCGGGTGCTCCATTCCTCGGCCCATCGGTACAGGCTCGGAAACTCGTTTTCGACAAGCCCTTGGTTCAGATGTCCGCCATCTTTGGACAACGGGCCGGTATAGGCGTGCGGATCCCACGCTGAACAGGCCCGATCGAGCATCTGTGGGGAGGAGATGCTGATGTCGATGGCGCTCGGTTCCCCGAGGCCAAGATTGTGCATGGATTCCTGGGGCCGACCGTTCAGTGGCTGTGTGTCTGTGGTCGAGTCGTGCAGCCTGATTTCGACCAGGTCGGGGTCGATGTTGTCGCGCCGCAGGGCTTCCAGCAGGGAGCTCCGCAGTTCCAGGTAGGCCTCCTGGCGCATGCCCAACGTCGATTTCTGTGCATGCGAATCGACCGAGACCGCAGGGTCCTGTTCTAGTACTTGAGCATCCCGTGAGTCGGCCAGCTCCCGTCCGTGTGGTTGCGAATCTGGGCCCACGACAGTGCCAGCATCGACATGGGATCGCTCGGCTGGGAGGAGAGGGTGCCCTTGTCGATCAAGAGCCGGTATGGCGGGGTCGACTGTTCGGGATTCTCCAGCCACTCGGGTTGTATCCGGTACTCCACCGTGTCCGGCTCCTCGTTGGTCAACTGCAGATGCAGTCTGATCCGGTAGGGATAGATCTGATATGCGGGCATTCGGGTGCCTTCCCTGATCGCCGACAGGTAGGTCTCCACCACGATGTCTACTGGCAGGCTTGGAAACTCCAAGATCACCCCGGTCTGGGCGTTGAGCACCAACTTCGTCAGCCCGAGGTAACGTCCCTGGCTGATCTGCTCGTCCCCCAGCTGCTGATAGACCACCCACCCCAGCTCGAACGGAAACATCCGGTACTGGTGATGTCCACCCAATGCCATCGCTAAATATGCGCGGGCTTGCTGTTCGGTCGTGATCGGTTCTTGCATGAAGCGGACTCCCATCGGATTGGAGCGGAATCGCGTGCAGGTCGGCGGCACGGTCGGCAAAGTGCGCGGGTGGGCGGTCCCAAGTATGGGTTGTCAACGGGTCCCACCACACCGGGCCGGTGGCCTCGAGCGGGTAGACCACTGCGATCGTGTGGCCAGCTTCGATAACCGGGCGGCCGTCGGCGTGGAATTGTGGTGTCCCGTCGGAGGTATGCGCGTGCCACCCGATCGCCACCGCCGCCGCCGAGCCGGGGCCGAGCCGCTCGATCAGTGCATGCAGAGCCTCGAACTGCTCGGGCACGCTGAGTTGCCGGTCGAACGCAAGCCAGTCACCGCCGAGCCACTCGCTGATCCGTTCAGCGGCTCCGAGTTCGCCGGTGTGGTTGTCGATGGTGCCATCGGGCAATCGGTCTGGGTATCGCGGTAGGGCGATCTGTGGGTCGCCATAGAACGTCGACAACCCCGCGGCCACCGCCTCGGCGCAACAGTTGCCTCGGCCCGGGAACTCCGGGCCTCCGTCGTTGATCAGTTTTCCGAACGGGTGAACGCTCGGATCGGCACCGACAATGAAACGGTTGCCCTCCCGCATAGCGTCCTCGACAGCCATCTGATACTCGGCAACCTCGAGGTTGCCCAGCCGGTCCGGTGCCACAACCCGGGTCTGCGGCAAACCGGTCAACCGGGCGTTGGTGCCGGCCCCCGCGATGTCGTTGCTGAGCTGCCGGATTTCCAGTGGGCCGAGCGGATGTTCGCCGTCGATGGCAGTGAGGCCGAAGTGCTCACGCAGACGAGAAGCCAGCGCACCGGGGGGCTCGTGTATCGACCAGGTGTGTTGGTCACCGACGGCTCGATCAGTCAGCACGGCAGCGAGATGAGCCGCGGCGCGATCGGTCGTGAACTCGACGGTGACATGGAACTGGTCGCCGCTACCGAGCAGTCGAGTATTCGTATTGAATATTCGATCGGCAACCTGCCCAACAGTGTCCGCGGCTCGCTGCGCATCGGTAGGTGTGACGGTGTGATCGGGAGTGAGGTGGACTCGGACAGTCGCCTCGATCCGAGCACCGTCGGGCCCGTCCACCCGACGGATCTCATAGGCAGGCTCATGCCCCCTCGCAGTAACCGGAGTGGAGACATCTCCCGGTCCTCGAAAGTTCGGTGCTCCTGCCTCGCCTGGTCCACGCGCTTGCGAATGTTCGCTGGAGCTTTCGTGCGGAGGCGCAATTCGTGGATCGCTTGGATGTTGATTCGTGCGCGGAAGGGCTTCTTGTCGATCCCGAGCCGACGTTCCATGACCGGATCCGGTGGCTTCAGATAGTTCGCCATTGGCACGGTCAGCTGGTAGTCGACCGACGCCATGGGACCGGTCTAGCGCGTAGTCAGGATCGGTTACACGGTCGGTTCGCGCTGGTCGACCTGTCTCTGTTGTCCGATCTCCGGGCGCAGATGTGGATCGGCTGGTCGGCAAGTCCGAAGGCGAAACACGATCACGAGAAGCTTCGAAGTCCGCGCCGGCGCTTGATTCTGCGCCCGGTGTTCGCGTTCGTGACTCGGTGGTCCGGTCAGCCTCTGGCGGCGGGCTCCCCGCGTCGGGTTCTAGTCCTCGAAGGTCCCCTGTTCCGGCCAGGTTCCGTCTTGACGGGATTTCCATTCCGCCCACGCCGCTGCGCGTGTCGCGCGCGCCCAGGTCGGCCGAATATGGAGCGGGTGCTTGGTGATGGTCAGCTGGAATTCTTCGGTCGGCTCCGGGGGTTGGACCAGCGACTCGATCCGGACTTGATACTGGATCATCTCCGAGTCCTCGTGTGTGCGTTGAATTGTCGTCCGAGTGCGATGTGGGTAGATCTGGGCGCCCTGGACCGGTTGGCCCGCTTCGATCGCCTGGTCGTACATCTCCCCTATCGTGAACGGATCCAGACTCGGGTGTACCGTCACCACGCCTGTTTCCCGGTTCACCACGTAACTGGTGAGGCCCAGATCCATGCCCCGCGCTATCTCCTCCGGGGTGAGTTTCGGACGGCACACCCATCCGTGCTGGAACGAAATCGGCCCTTCGAACTGCAGACTCGGGAATGCCTGGGCCAGATACTGCTGAACCTGTTCCTCGGTTTGGAACCGTTGTGCCACCATGTGATCCTCCATTCGGGTCGCTAATCATGAATCGCACCCCCATCGACCTGTCGACCAGATGCGCCGGCGGCTTATCGGAGATGATCGGTGGCTTCGGTTGCGCGTCCACCCACATCGGCCCGCTTGCCCCGTGCGGGTAGACGATCGCGGTAGCGTGCGAACCCCCCATGATCGGGCTGCCGTCCGGGTTGTAGAGCTTTTGCCCAGTTTGCGGGTCGCGGGCGTGCCAGGCGTTGTGCACGTAGGCCGACGCACCTGGGCCCTGTTGAGCTACCCAGTCATGCAATGCCTGGAACTGCTCGGGTATCGATCTGCCGCCGTCGTTGAAATGTTGCCAAGTGCCGCCGATCCACGCTTCGGCGCGCTGTAGACCGAGCGCTTCACCTCTGCGGGTGTCGATGCTGCCATCAGGCAACACATCCGGCCATCGAGGGGCAGCGACCTTCGGCCGACCGTTGTGCGTGGACAGGATGGCCATCGTGCAATCACTGCAGTCGTTGCTACGACCGGGTTTCGTGGGGCCACCATCGTTGATGTGCTCTGCGTACAGGTGAGGATCGGCACCAACAAGGAATCGACTGCCAGCACGGACGGAATCCTCGACTACGTGCTGATACGCGGGATCCTCGATATCGTTGAGGTTGCCTTCTCCGATCACCCGACTATCCCCAATGTCGCCGCGGGTGACAGGGGTATTGGCCTTGGCGATGTCGTTGCTGAGCTGGCGAATCTCGTCCGGGCTGAACCCGTGTCCGCGTTGGCCTGGTTCCGATTGCAGCCCGAGATGTTCGCGTAACTGCTGGACGATCGCGTCGGGGTGGGCGTCGGGATGCCAGGGTCCGGAGGAGTCACTGACATGGATGTGGAGGTTCGCCGCCGCCGGATCCGGCATGTGTACCAAGTCGATCAGTACTCGGTCGCCGGACAACAACCGCTGACCATGATTGAAGGTCAGATCCGTTGCCAACTGCGCCCTTTCCCACAACCGCGCCACCTGCCCCGGGGACACGCTGCGGTCAGCGGTGACATGCACCTTGATGCCAGCCATCGCGATGGAGCCTTCGTGCGCATCGGGGTAGCGCCGGAAGTCATAGGCGGGCTTGGCATTCGATCCATGCTCGGTGGGAACCGGAGTGGAATCGCCGCCCTCGGGCAGCTGCTGGCGGTACCACTCACGTACCTGTCGCGCTTGATGTGCCTGCTGCAACTCTTGGGGCGACAGCCGTTGCGGACCCTGGTGCGGGCGAGGCTGATCCGGTCTCGGCGCTCTGCCTGGATGCTGGGGATCATCTGGGCCGTGCGGACCGCGCTGCGGTGCGCGTGAATCCGGGTGCGGCGATGAGTGTTCCGCAGGACCCTCATGTCGTATCGGTGTAGGCGGGGCCGGTGTATGTGACTCGATAACTCGTGGGGGTGTCGAGCTACGAGGGAGTTCGGGAGGTGCCACCGGAGTGCGGTGGTGCGGTGGCGGGACCTGGTGCGGGCCGAGTTCTGGTGGACGCTGGTGTGGTACCGACGGTGTGCGGGTTACCGGCTGGTGCGGCGGTGTCGGCGCATGAGTGGGCGAATTGTGCGGTGCCGGAATCACATTCGTTGGTGAGCTATGCGGCGCAGGCGAGACGGGGCGGTGTGTTTCGGGGGAATGTTGTGTCGGTGGTGCCGGAGAGTGCGACTCCGGCGCAGGTGCATGTGGTGTCGGCAGCGGTGACTCGGGGGCACGCGAGGACGTCCGCGGCACGTGTGGCGAGGACGATTCGGGAGCGTACTGCAATACCGAGTGCGATTGTGCCTGTGAACGATCTGGCGATACGGGCTGCCGTGGCGGCGTGTCATGCGCGATGGGCGGGTGTGGTGTGGTCGGCTCATGCGTCGGCGCATGAGTTGTTGGTGGCAGTGATTCCGGTGCCCGCGATGACATCGATGATTCCTGCGGTGCTGGAGGCCGGGACTCCGGAGCAGGATCATGGGGGTGCGATTGTTGTTGGGCGTCGAGCCAGTTACGCACCTGGATGTCGTGTGGGCTCTCCCCGGGTGGGTGGGCGCGGGCGGCGGCGATTTCTTGATGGGTGGGTTGGTAGCGGCCGATGTGAGGGTTGTACTCGCCGCTATAGAACGGATCCATCGGAATGAGGCGGCCGTCGTCGAATCGCGCGACGTATTTGTGGACTTCGGGGTCGAAGCCTGGACGTTGCGGTGGCGGCTCCAGAGACGGGGCTCGAGTCGGTGTCGGCGCGTGTTCTGTTGCAAAAGGGCCATGTTCAGCGTGCTCGGAGCGAGCATCGGGCCGCGCATGAGATTGGTTCGCGTCGGCTTCGGTCACCGAATCCGGGCGTGCCCAGGGCGGCTCCGATTCCGGTGCACGCGTCGTCGACGTTACCGGGCGGTCGACCGGACCATGGTGCGGTGCAACCGATTCCGGAGTTATTCCGTCGTTTCTCCCTGTTCCCAAGCGATACGCTTCAGTTCCGACTCGCCCCAGGCTTGCCAGACCTTGATCTGCTCCTCGGATGCTGGACGACGCCCCTTCGCCTCCAACTCGGCTCGGTGAGCGTCCATCCTCCGAACCGCTTCCTGACTCTCGGGGTCGGGGTTGGACTGGCGCAGCGTCGGACCGAGAACTTCTCGCGCTATCTGCTCCATTTCCTCCGGACTGATGGCCATCGGGAATCCTTCCAAGATCGGTGAGACGGATGACATATTTGCCTGGGTCGTGCGGGCGCATCCCCGGCTCGAACGACCTGTCATCGATACGGAATCGGTGTCCCGGCGGGAAGACGACCTCTTCCTGGCTGAGACTGGCCCAGGAAATATCCTTACCGTAGCGGGATTCGATGATGAGCTCGACATTTCCGCCCGCCATCGAGGTCTCTTTGTCCGAGGACGCGAACCCGGGATCACCGACGACCGGATCGGGCCGATTGGGGTCGTAGTACTGGAGAAACCTCTTAAGTTCGACCGGGTCGTCGATGTGTAGGGATCGGTAGACCACCCCCTCATGGTCGGGCAGTTTGTTGTAGGCATTGATCAATGCCCGGATCTCGATATCGTGCTTCGCGAGCAACGCCTCGTCACCGTTGCGCATGGCCTTGTTGGCCGACTCGTTTAGTACAACGTCTTGGTTGCGGCGGATCAGACCGATCTCGGTGTCGGATAGTCGGGCCAGGCCGGGATATTCCTCGATGCTGTTGCGGGCTCGGATATCCCGAGCTTCAGGACTGACCGGATGGTCGCGCGCGTATTCGCGTTCGGCGATCGGGTCGTGGTACTCCGGATTGGCGTAGTACCGCTTGCTCTCCACCGGCAGCTTCGGCCAGTACTTGGCCTCTTCCGGTTGCGCCGCCGGATTGCCTCCAGCACTGTGGTTATCAGGATCTGACGGGTGGCTGTGGCCCGCCGCCGGGTCGTGAGAGCCTGGGGCGGGGAGGGAGTGCTCGCCTCCGCTTGGCATTCCGGGCCGAGGTGAATGACCAATAGTCGGTTCGGGGACCGACGTGTCGCGACGCTCGCCGTTGTCGGTTAAGAGGCGATTACCCCGTTCTGCGGCCACGCTTTCTCGCGCTTGGCTCGGAGCATGATCTGTCCCGCCGCGGACCGGAAAATCACGTCCTCCGGTTGGTCCGTGCGGGCGGTGTTGTTCGTCGTGTCGATCGTCAGGACGCGGTCGAGGTTGTCCCTCGTCTCCCCGAACTGGTATTCCACCTCGTTCGGGTCGTTCCTGATTCGGTTGTAGTAGATCAGAAGCGCCATCGTGTCGTCCCCATAGTGTGTCGTACCGTTCGCCGCTGCGCGGTGCCGCAACCGGTGCCCAGTTGTGGTCGATGTTGGCGTGTGCGTGGGCCTCTTGATAGAGCGCCCCCGGGTTGTCGCGATAGTAGTTCGACTCTGCCAGTTCGTGCTCGAGCAGCACGATATCGGCGGGGTGCGGCCTACCGGATCGCAATCGTATCCATGCTTCGGCGATGTCGGGGTCGGCGTCGTAGCGTCGGTGTGCGACGGTTCCGTCGTAGTCCTGGATCGGATGTTCTTCGCGGAACAGGTGGTTCTTGATCTGCTGGACGTCGTCGTGTGTGAAGTGCGCCCCGTCGTCGCGCGGATGGTCGGCGAGAACGCTGGCGATGTCGCCGATATCACGGTCGTCGCTTCGGAAATGATCGTAGGCGTCTTCGGCCCATTCGAACGCCGCGAAATCGTCGCGTGGCCGGACCGCTCCGCCCGAATAGGCGACGTCCGGTTCGTCTGGTACGGCGGCGACTCGGGCCGTTCGACAGCTATTAGGGTCTCAAAAGTCTTGGCCAGCAGCAACTCTCCGACCTGCGGATTCTGAAGTTGTCTCACGACTTGGCCACTGGGATTTGTCTCAAAAAGATGGCCATTCTTCAGGACTGGCGGCAGCCTACTGGATCCCGCTTGCGGGCGTCCTGCGTGTCACTCCAAAGCGGCTTTGCAGTGAGGTCATCTCTCACATTCTAATCGTCACGTGATGGATCATGCTATCCCACGGCATAGGCGAATCCGGCATTCGGCGTCCGGAGGATGACGCCCGGGGTGGCTATCGCGTGCAGCCCCAGAAACCCGCCGGGAACTGAAACATCAAGGACACCAGAATCAGTCGCACAGCACGGCGGCTGTGCGCGGCCCGGAACAGCAGCACGCCCATCGCCATCGTCGCCGCGGCCAGCACCAGCCAGAGGTGCTGCGGATGATGCTCGTAGTGAGCGTCGAACATCGGATGCGACAGCAGCAACCAAAGTCCCAGCGCGGGAAGGCTTATCGCCGCCGCCCAGGTCAGGCCCTCAATCTCGGCATTACTGCACCCTACGGCAGCCGCACTCGGCGCCCGGACGACGAAAGCATGCGGTGCAGGTCACCGCGATGCGTTGAGTAACAAGCAGCGTCAGTTGACGGATGCCGCGGGCATTCCCGCCGATTCAGACTCCATTCAGGCGATCGCATCGTTCAGCACTGATCGCCCCGTCGGGCCGCCCGGAATGACCCCCGCCGATCTGGTCGGCCGGGACTCGGCGTAACCGGCACTCTGTACCCGCTGCTGAGCATTAGGAGGAGCACATGAAATCGACTCGGGCCGTGCAGAACTCGCCCCGATATGGGATACGCGCCGCGATTACCGGACTGGTGGCCATTGGTGTGACCGCCGCGATGGCGAGTCCGGCCGCCGCGACACCCGGCGATGGCGTCACCGGCACGATTCTCAGCCAGACCAGCATCGGGGGCACCGACTACATTCTCCGCGAAATCACCATCGCACCGGGCGGATTCACGGGCTGGCACTACCACGACGGCCCCGTCTACGGGACGGTACGCAGCGGCGTCCTGTCCCACTACGACTCCGACTGCATGCTCGACGGCGTCTACCATGCGGGCGACTCCCTGGTCGAAACCCCCAGCTCCAGTTACATTCACATCGGTCGCAATCTGGGATCCGAGCCACTGGTGCTGGACGTGCTCTACGCCCTGCCGTCCCACAGCCCGCTGTCGGAGGATGTAACTGCCCCCGGATGTGCCCGATAAGAAAGTCGCTGCGTCCGGGTGGACCGACTACAGAACCTTCGCGGTTCAGCGTGTACGACTCCTGGGCAATCCGATTCGAGGGGCCAAAATGGCCCCGCTGCAGCAGGTTATCAACGAGCTGGGTCGATGAATTCGATAAATTCGACCACCTCTGGCTGCCGGGCGACGACATCGACGCGAACACCGCAACGATCCGCCGACCCCCGCTGTCGGATTCGAGAAGCTGATGCAGATCGACACCGACGTCGGCTTCTCCCTTCCATGCGGTGAATCGGCTCTATGCGGTGAATCGGCGACGCTTCCCGTGGTGTGCGGGATCTACGCCAAGAAGGGCCGCCGCGAACTGATGGCGCATGTCGAGCCCGGCACCGAGGAGCTGACCTGAAACGACCTGTCCCGCAACGCAAACGACCCGCGGCACCACAGCGTGGCATTTGCGAGTACATCGTCGAGACGCCGGGCCTTGCCCCGGCTTGATACGGAGTGATCTGTTATGCCCGAAGCTACGACTGTTCCAGAGCTGCCACCTACTGCGGTGATGATGCAGATCCTGGGCGGTTTCCAGATGTCCCAGGCAGCCTATGTAGTGGCGAAGCTGGGGATTGCCACGATCCTCGAGCAGGAAGGTTCGAAGCCGGTCGCTGAGCTCGCCGAGCATACGGGAGCGCAGCCCGATGCGCTGGGCCGCCTGATCCGGACGCTCGCGCCGCTCGGGTTGTTTGCCACCGACGACGACCGCGTCAGCATCACTCCGTTGGGGGCAACCCTGTCGGAGACGCACGCGCAGTCGCTCTACGACATGGCGTGTATGTGGATGGAGACCCACTATCTGCCGTTCAGCGAGCTGCTGTACGGCGTGCGTACCGGCCAGCCGGCGGCCGAGAAATACTATGGACAGCCGTTCTTGACCTGGATGGCCGCCGACCCGGAGCGGGCGGCGCAATTCACCCGGGCCATGGCCGAGGTGACGTCAAGCTTGCGCACCGGCATGTTCGACGGCTATCGGCTTCCGGCGGGCAGGACAGTAGCCGATATCGGCGGCGGCGACGGTAGCGTGCTCGTCGAACTGCTGACACGCAGCGAACCCGACCGGCAGGGGATCGTGTTCGATCAGCCCAACGTCACACCCGAAGCCGAGAAGACCATCGCAGCCGCGGGCCTGGCCGAGCGTGTCGACGTCGTCACTGGAGACTTTTTCGCTGAAGTGCCGACCGCCGACATCTACGTCCTCGGCCACATTCTGCACGACTGGGACGACGTGTCGAGTCGGCGCATCCTGGCCTCCATTGCCGCTGCGGCGTCACCGGGAGCGCGGGTTCTCATCATCGAGGGAATGGTACCGGCCGGTGACGCGCCTCACCTGACCAAGGCGATCGACCTGACAATGCTGGGAATGGTCACCGGAAAGGAACGCAGCAAGCAGGAATACCGCGAACTGCTCGAGGGTGCTGGATTCACGCTCGACCAGGTCGTGGCCACGCCGAGCCCTTACTCGATTCTGGAAGCCACGCTGCGTTGAGACATTCCAAACGACCCGATCGCGGCGTCGAGGAATCCGTGTCCCGCACAGTCGAATACGGCGTCGATCCTGCCGGACGCGAGGGCGCGCACCCGATCGGCGACACCATCGCCGTAGGTGGTCGGGGTCGCACCGAACGAGCGGACCACGTCCTGATCGGCTGCCGATGCGGTGCCGATCACCAGGGCGCCGGCCGCGCGGGCCAGCCGCGCGGCCATCGAGCCGACCGCTCCGAAGGCGCCGTTCACCCACGGGCCTGGCCGGACGTGAAATCGAACCGGTATCCCACCACTACAGAAGAGAGACAGATATGGCCTCCGTGCAAAAGGAGATCATCATCGATGTCGACCCCGCAGCCGTGTGGGCGATCATCAGTGACTTCACCGACGGGCCCGTCCGGATGGCGCCTGGCTTCGTCACCGACAGCCGGCTCGACGAACCGGACGTCAGGGTTGTCACGTTCGCCGACGGAACCGTGGTGCGGGAGCGGCTCATCGCGCTCGACGATGAGCGGCGTCGGTTCGTCTTCTCGATCATCGGCGACACCATTCAGCCGGCGCACGACAACGCATCTATGCAAGTCGTCCCGCACGGGGACGGCCACAGCCGGTTCGTATGGATCCACGACGTGCGACCGGACGACCTCACCATCCCGATGGGCGCCGTAATGGACCGGGCCCTGAGCATCTTCAAGCAGACGGTGGAGTCCTCCAGCGAGCACCTCGGCTAGGTCAGTCGCGTCATCGCCGCGGCGTTCGCTATCAACTGCCTTTCGTATTGTGCCGATACCCAGCGGCACCACTGTCTCGTCGGTTGCGCTCATCGCGCATCCATCATCTAGCGCCGAGTCACCGGGGCAGTCGCGAGCAGCCGATCCATACGTTTCAGGCAGTTCGTAGGATGGGCAAAGCTCCTCCGGGAGGAAACTTCTACTTGGGGTGACATGCTGCGGGACGCGAAACACCAGCTGATCGGGCGGTATCGGGAGCTGGACGCGCTGGACCGCCTACTGCACGAGGTGAGCGACGGACGTAGCGGCGTACTGGTGCTGCGCGGTGAGGCTGGCGTCGGCAAGTCGGCACTTCTCGATCATCTGGCCGCGCAGGCAACGCAAATGCAGACAGTTCGTACGGTCGGCGTCGAAGCGGAGTCCGATTTCGCGTATTCAGCCCTGCAACGCCTTTGCGCCCCGCTGCTGTCACATCTCGAACGGCTGCCGCCGGTGCAGCAGGATGCGCTGCGTGTCGCGTTCGGCCTGAGCGCAGGGAATCCGCCCGAGATGCTGCTGGTCGGGATGGCGGTCCTCGGTCTGTTTGCCGAGGCGGCGGCCGCGGTTCCCCTGCTATGCCTGATCGACGATGCGCAGTGGCTGGACCTGATGTCGCAGCGGATCCTGGCGTTCGTCGGGCGTCGCCTGGATGCCGAGTCGGTGGCGATGGTCTTCGCCGAGCGCGCCACCGATGGGGAGAAGGAGGAAGGGCTTTCTGGTCTGCCGGACCTTCCCGTGCACGGGCTCGCTGACGCGGACGCCCGGGCGCTTCTCGACAGTGTGTTGCCAGGGCCGGTCGACGCCCGCGTGCGGGACCGGATCGTCGCAGAGACCGGCGGGAATCCGCTCGCTCTGCTGGAGTTGCCCCGTGGCCTGTCACCGACCGAGTTGGCCTTCGGTTTCGGCGGTCCTGGCGGCGCTCCGCTAGCGACCCGGGTCGAGGACGGCTTCCGCCGGCGTGTCGATGCGTTGTCGGCCGACACCCGTACCTTGTTGCTGGTTGCGGCAGTCGAGCCGGTCGGCGATGGCCCGCTGCTGTGGCGTGCCCTGGGCTTGCTGGGTATCGGACTCGAAGCCGCGGCACCGGCTGAGGCCGCGAACCTGATCACCTTGGGGGCCCCGGTGCGTTTCCGGCATCCGCTGGTGCGCTCGGCCGTCTGGCGCGGCGCCGATGCTGCCACGCTGCGCGCGGCGCACCAAGCCCTCGCCGAGGCCACCGACGCCGAGCGCGATCCCGACCGGCGGGCCTGGCATCAGGCCCACGCCGCGGTCGGGCCGGACGAGCGGGTAGCCGCCGCGCTGGAACAGTCGGCTGACCGGGCCTTGGCGCGTGGCGGCCGGGCGGCTGCCGCCTCCTTCCTGGAACGTGCTGCTGCGCTCACTCCCGACCGGGATGAGCGGGCGCGGCGGGCGCTGGCGGCGGCCGGGACCTATCTCGCGGCGGGCGCACCGGCCCAGGTACCCGACCTGCTCGCCGCCGCCCAGCTGGGGCCGCTGGACCGGCTGCAGCAAGCCGAGGCCACGCGGCTGCGAGCCCTGGCGTCGTACATGGCCAAACCAGGGTTCGGTGCGGTGCAGCCGCTGCTTGCCGCGACGACCCAGCTTCGGGATCTCGACCCGGCCGCCGCGCGCGAAACCTGCCTGTCGGCGCTCGGCGCGGCCATGTGGGCTGGCCGGATCGAACCTGACGGTCTGCGGCGGACTGCCGAGACAGCCCGCGGTTTGCCGCCTGGCGACGACACGGCGGGGGCCTTCTTGCGCGCGTTCATCACCTGGTGCGTCGATGGTCCAGGCCCTGCGGTCCCTTTCCTGCGGCAGGCACTGGGCGACTACGTCGCTGACGGCGACCCGGGGGCGTTGTGGCTAGCGGTGGCCGCCTCAGTGGAGTTAGGCGACCTCCAGACCTGTCTGAGCATCACGGAGCGCGCGGCTGCTACCGCCCGAGCTACCGGCACCTTGTCGCTCATCCCGACTGCGTTGACCTACCGCACGATCGCCCTGATCCACGCTGGGCGATTCTCCGAGACCCAGAACCTGCTCGCTGAGGCGGCGGCCGCGGAGGAATCCATGCGCCTGAGCGCGTCCACGGTCGCACCGGCAATGCTCGGCGCGTACCGGGGACGAGAGCGAGAGGCAGTGGGCCGGATCGAGAGCCTGGAACGCGACGGCGAGAAGCGCGGCCTGGGACGGCTGCTCGGCGTCGCAGGATGCGCGCGGGCAGTGCTCCACAACGGTCTTGGGAACTACTCGGGCGCGCTGGAAGCCGCCCGTTCTGCCCTGGAGTATCGGGACTTCGCTCTGCATCACTGGGCACTGTGCGAACTCGTTGAGGCGGCGGCTCGCACCGGCGAGCAGTCCATCGCGGCCGAGGCACGCGAGCAACTGGCCGACTGGGCTCGGACGGGCACACCCTGGGCGCAGGGTGCGCACGCCCTTGCCGAGGCGCTCACCGAGATACCCGGACCCGCCAGTGTGACCGAGCAGGTCGAAGACCGCTACCGCGAGGCCGTCGACCACTTCGGTCGGGGTGGGCTCGGCGTGCTCGAGGCCCGGACCCGGCTGCTATTCGGAGAATGGCTACGCCGCCGGAACCGACGGGCGCAAGCCCGCACCGAGCTGCGCGCCGCGCACGATGCGTTCGCGAACATGGACATGGAGGCGTTCGCCGAACGTGCCCGGCGCGAGCTGCTCGCCACCGGTGAGACTGTCCGCAAACGGACCGTCACCGGTACGCCGGTGCTAACTCCTCAAGAGGCGCAGATCGCCCGGCTCGCAGCCAACGGACACCCGAACGCCGAGATCGGCGCTGAGTTGTTCCTCAGTCCTCGCACAGTCGAGTGGCACCTGCGCAAGGTGTTCAGCAAGCTAGGGGTCTCCTCGCGTCGCGAGCTCGACGGTGCCCTGTCGATGATCCCGACGGTCGGGGATCTTCAGAACCGGGCTACGAAAGCACTGTAAGCAGCTCTCGGTGTGAGCTGATGCCGAGCTTGGCAAACACCTTGCGCAGGTGCCACTCGATTGTCCTGGCGCCGAGGAAGAGCTCCGCCCCGATCTCAGCGTTCGAACGTCCATCCCGCGCACGGCAATCCGGCGTTCATGCTCGGTCAGCTCAACTGTCGGCCGCGCGGAAGATTGCGGCACCGATACGCCACATGCAGCGAGTTCGAGGCGAGAACGTTCACCGAACGCTTCGGCGTCGATCTCGACGAACATGGAGTGCGCGCTGCTCAGCCTCAACCAATTCGTGTGCCCTGGCGTCTTCCCTCCAGGGGCAGTACGAGTTCGAGCCGCGGACACCTGGGCGACCGCGGCATCACTGAATGGATGATCTCGAGTTGTTCTGTTCGGTACTTTACGGATCGACCAGCCCGAGCGGCCTGTTGCCGGAGCCCACTCCGAGCCGACCCTCCATTGCAATGCTCTGCTGGCTCCGTATCACTCGCGCCGCCTCGGTGGCGCGTTCCTCAGCCTCGTGGCCCGCGGCTACTCGGCGCTGCGCCCTCGATGGCCCGCGACGGTTCGGAATTCTCGTCGACTGAGCGTCAGGTGACTGATGTGCCGGTGCTGGTGAGCTGGCCACAGTGATGGCGTAGTCCCAACTGAGGAGAGACCTTGAAACGACGAATTCTGACGGTCGTGATCACCGGCGTCCTGGTGGCCACCGCAGCCGTCATCTACGCACTGGTGAACACGTCCGGTTCCACACATACTCCCGTGAGCGCAAACGTGTTCAACTGCTCCACATTTCAAATACCGGCACCGGCCGGCGCCACCGTGGAGTCCCTGACGGCGACCAACGTCCCCGCGGGAACGTTTCAGGTCCCCGGAAACCCGCCGCTGGGCGGCTACCCCGTGCCCGACGTCCCCGCGCACTGCGAAGTGACGGTCACACTGACCCACCCCAGCGCGAACGACCATGCCAAGGTGCAGGTCTGGCTGCCGGAGTCCGGCTGGAACGGCCGATTCCAGGCGGTCGGTGGCGCCGCCTACGCCGCCGGGAACATCGGCAGCGTGGCTACGGCAATCAAGCAGGGCTACGCTGCCGGCACCACCGACGCCGGCGTGGATACCAGCGGCCTGGACAGCAGCTGGGCGCTGAACTCGAGCGGCCAGATCAACACCGCACTGCTGGAAAACTTCGCCTCCCGCTCGGTGCACGAACTGGCCGTCGTCGGCAAGCAGGTCGTCAACGACGTCTACGGCCATTCCGCGTCCTACGCCTACTGGAACGGATGCTCTACCGGCGGACGACAGGGTTACATGGAGGCCCAGAAGTACCCGACCGACTTCAACGGCATCAATGCCGACGCCCCGGCCATCAACTGGAACCAGTTCGAGGTCGCCACGCTGTGGCCGCAGGTGGTGATGAAAGAGGCGCACACCTACCCGACCACGTGCGAGTTCAACGCATTCAACCAGGCCACGGTCAAGGCCTGCGACGCGGTCGACGGCCTTGCCGACGGTCTGATCAGCGATCCGAGCCGGTGCAACTTCGACCCGCGCAGCCTGATCGGCACCAAGGTTGCGTGCGACGGTAAGGAGTACACGATCAGCGAGGCCGACGCCGACGTGGTCCGCAAGATCTGGGACGGTCCGCGGGACACTAACGGCCAGCGGCTGTGGTACGGCCTGCCGATCGGCGCCGACTTCAGCAGCCTGACGGCCAGCACCACCGGCGCCGATGGCGTCACCGTGGGCTCGCCGTTCCCCGTCCCCGCCCAGTGGGTCGCCACGTTCGTCGAGAAGCAGCCCACCTTCAACACCGCGAACCTCACCTACGCGCAGTTCGACGAGATCTTCCAGAAGGCCCGCGCCGAATACGACTCGATCATCGGCACCTCCGACCCGAACCTGTCGGCGTTCCGGGACGCGGGCGGCAAGATCATCACCTGGCAGGGCGACGTCGACCAGTTGATCCCCACCGCGGGCACCGTTGACTACCGCAACCGCGTGGATGCGCAGATGGGCGGCACCGCCAAGGTCGACGACTTCTACCGCGTCTTCCTGGCGCCGGGCGTCGCGCACTGCGCCCTTACCGGCAGCACGGTCAACGACCTCACCGCCCTGACAGCGTGGGTCGAGCACGGCCAAGCACCGGACGTCCTGCGGGCCACCCTGACCACCGCCACCGGCCAGACAGTCTCGCGCGACATCTGCCGCCTCCCGATGGTCTCCCACTACAGCGGCGACGGCGACCCGACGTCCCCGACCAGCTTCCGCTGCGTCGAACCCTCGCCCCAGAGCTGACCGGCCCGTCCCGAGCACCACGGATCAGGGCTGAGCAGATGTTCGCTTCAACTGGTCTGAACCGGCCGCAAGAAGGTTCGGGCCCGCCCCTTAGGGGGCGGGCCCGAACCCCACGTGCACCTGGTGTAGCCGTTTGTTGGGCGGAACTCGCCTCCACGCTTCTTTGGTCATCGGCTCGGGCATATCCGTCAGCTGAAGTCGAGACACTCGCAGGATCTGCCGAGTCATCTCTTTGAGTCATCCGACGGTTTCCGCCGGGTTGCCAGTCGGTGATCCTGGAGGAAAGCCACTACGTCAGCGGCAGATCGTCGTGTGCAACTGGAAGGTCGGTCCGTGAAACAAACCCATGTAGTCCTCATCCACGGTGCGTGGTTTCACATGTCGTGCTGGCAGGGCTGGGCGGAGAGATTCACCTCGCACGGCTTCGTGGTGCGGTTCCCGGGCTGGCCCGGCGAATCTGCCTCCGTGGCGCAGGTCCGCCACGATATCGGCCAGTTGGGTGACCTCGGGCTCGCAGCGCTTACCACCCACTACGAGAAGATCGTGCGTTCCTACGACAACCCGCCGGTCCTCATCGGGCATTCGGTCGGTGGTCTCATCGCCCAGCAACTCCTCGGCGCCGGCCTCGCCCGCGCGGCGGTTGCTCTCGCACCGCTGCCAGCCAATGGCGTACCGCTGGGCGGCGCCCCGCCCCGGCGGGCATGGCACCTGGACTTCGGGCCGCTGCCTCGGACCCAGTTCCGACACGTCGTCGCCAACGCGGTTGGTGAAGAGGAAGCCGAGCAGCTCTTCGAGCAGTATGCCGTCCCCGCCCCACTCAGGCTTCTCGCGGACCTCGGGCTGGACCGCACCGCTGGCGGGTCGGCCGACACCACCGTGAACGTAGCCAACCCTGCGCGCGGACCATTGCTGCTCATCTCGGGGCAGGAGGATCGGATGGTCCCGGACGCCGTCACCCGCTCGGTATTCAAGTTGTACGGCGACTCACCGGCCGTGACCGATTTGAAGCAGTTCGCTGATCGGGGCCACTCGCTCGTGTTCGACAGCGGCTGGCGTGCGGTCGCCGACTACGTCCTGATCTGGCTGGCCGCCAACGGCATCGCAGCCATAATCGCGGAAGACTGAGCGCTGAAATCAGACCTCAGCCGTCCGGCTCAACGCGTCGCGAAGCGCCGCACGACTCGTGACGCCCAGCTTCGGGAAGATGCGGTACAGGTGCGAGCTGACGGTGCGCGGCGAGAGGTGTAGCCGCTTACCTATCTCCTTGTTCGTCAGCCCGGCGGCGGCCAAGTCGGCGATGCGGCGTTCCTGCAAGGTCAACGAAGTCAGGTTCAGCGTTGAGGCACGGGGGACGGCGCTGGTTGTGCGCACTTCGGCTCGCGCCCGCTCGGCCCAGCCTGCCGCGCCGAGCCGTTCGAAGGTCTCGGCCGCCGGAATCAGGTATTGGCGGGCGGCTGCCCGCCCTTGGACGTGGCGTATTCGTATCCCGTGCGCCAGCCGGATCCGGGCTAGCTCGAACGGAAAGCGTTCGGCATCTGGGTGCGATTCGACCTGCGCGAACATCTCGGTGGCCTCTTGTTCGCTTTCAGCGGTCATCGCCAGCGCGCCGTAGGTGATCAGTGCCAGGCGTGGCGACACTTCGGGCAGCCCGGCGTCCCGGGCAGCCAGGGCGTGGCCGCGGGCCTGGTCGATGCGGCCGGTGTGGCGGGCGGCCTCGACGAGGTCCAGCAGAGTGCGCGAGGCCTGATACGCGTAGGGCTGGAACGTCCCCGGAGACGTGATGCCGATGGCGTAGAGGTAGGCGACCTCGTAGTCGCCGGAGTTCAATGCGGCGGTCGCGCCGGCGGAGTCGGCCATCTGGGTGAGGAACCCCAGTCCGCGGGGGCGGGCCCAGGCGTCCGCCTCGGCTTGCAGGTCCCGGGCTCGCCCGGACTGTCCGCGCAGCGCCGCGAGTTGGGCCAGATAGGCATGGCTCTGAGCGGTAAAAAGGTCGTACCCGTGCTCTTTCGCCAGCTGCAGGACTCGCTGCCCGGTTTCCTCAGCCCCGTCCCATTCGCCGACCGCCATCTGGTCGAGCATGACCAGGTGCAGCATGATCATGCCGCTGGCCACGGCTCCGGTCTTCAACTCGCGGTCGACGTTGCGCTGAAGGTAGGGACGGTACTGGTTCAGGATGTCGAGGTGATACGCCGCCACCGCCAGGCGCGCGACTTCCCAGGGTTCCAGGTCTGGGAGGTTCGTGGTGGCCTGTTCCACCGGCCCGGCCCAGTTTGCGCCGTGACGGGTCACATCGCTCCAGACTGCGCTGTACATCCGCTCAGGTTCAGTGACGATTTCGCTCATCGAAGCGAGAAGTTCATGAGTGCGCTCCCAGGTCGTGCGGTCTCCGGCGTACTGACTGATCGCCAACAAGAGGATCACCAGCCGCGTACGGACCTCGTCGGAGCTCACCGGCACGCTGTCACGCAGCTTCACGATCGCAGCAGCGACCTGCCGGTGGGTGGAACGCACGTCCCCGTCCTGGTAGAGCGCCTGGTATGCGTAGGCCAGGACCAAGGCCGGCGACTCCGTTGAGCCGGGTGCGAGGTCGGAGCGGACGAGTCGGTCGGCTTGGCCGAGGCGGGCGGCGTGGCCGGCGACGAAAGCCGCGTCAGCCAATCGCCGGGACCGATCGCCGTGGTTCTCGCTGAGCTCGGCGGCACGGGTCAGCCAGGCCACGGCCGCCAGGGCGCCACCACGCCGGGTCGCCGATTCGGCTGCCGCCTCCAGGATGTCAGCCACCTCCTCGTCGGGATCGACGGTGGCCGCCGCCAGATGCGTCGCCCGGCGTTCGAGATGCTCCCGGTGGACCTGTGCCAGTGTTCGGTGCGCGGCGCGGCGCTGGTTGGGAGTAGCCATCTGCACGATCGTGGAACGCACGAGTGGGTGACGGAAGACGAAGTCGCCGGTGGTCGGCTCGATATCCAACAGCCCCGCGGCCACCGCCTGGTCGGCGTCACGCATGCGGTAGCGCACACCGGCGAGGGTGTCGGAGTCGGACAGGGTCCCGGCGCCGTCGAGGGCGCCCATCAGTAGTTCAGCCCGCACGCCCTCATCGAGGGCTGCGATACGTGCGCCGAACAGCTGTTGCAGCCGCCGGGGCAATGACACGCCGTGCGAACCGAAGTCGTCCAGCGCCTCCTCGCCTGGCCGGCCGGCGAGGTGGGCGGGCATCTCCAACAGCGCCAGTGGATTGCCCTGCGCCTGCTCCAGCACTGTGCGGCGGATGCGCTTGCCCAGATTCGGGTATCGCCGATCCAGCAAGCGTGCCGCGTCCTCGTCGGAGAGGGCGGCGACCGGCAGTTCGGGCAGCGCCGCGGTGTCGAAACGCGACGCGATGTCGGTGCGGATCGCGACCAGCAGTTTCACCGGGCCACCGACCAGGCGGCGCCCTACGAAACCGCACACGTCCGCACTGGAGTCGTCCAGCCACTGCCCGTCGTCGAGGACCAGCAGCAGCGACCGCTGTGCGGTCGCCAGTGAAAGGAGGTTGAGAACAGCGATGCCGAGCGTCATGACCGACGGCGGATCGCTCGGCACTCCGCCGAACACCGCCTCGAGCACTACCAGGCTCCCGTTATCCAACCCCACGACGTTCGCAAGCAGCGGATGAAGGATCTGATGCAGCCCGGCATAGGGCAGCTCTGACTCCGCCTCGACCCCTGCGGCTCGGACAATGGTGTGACCCGCCTGCTCGGCCATCGCGACAGCGTGGCTCAACAGCGAGCTCTTGCCGACCCCGGTCCCCCCTCTCAAAACGAGAGCCTGGCCCGTAGAAGACATGACGAAAGCCAGGAGCTCCGCCTGTTCGACCTCTCGGCCTACCATCGTCGTGTTCTTCGATTCCATGCCTGCCAGCCCTCTTCCACTCTTGCCGCGAACTTGTATTGCTGCGAACTCGCTTTTCGGCCGCGGTCTGCCAGTCAATGGACAGGACGGTCGGTCTGATCTCTGTTCTCGCCGCGCGACAGCTCCAGCAGCGCCAACGGGTTGCCGCGTGCTGCCGCAACGATCCGGTCTCGCACGCGGTCAGGTACCGACCCGGGTAGCACCTCGTCCAGTAGCGCCCGGGCGTCGTCATCACAGAGCCTCTCCACCTGCAGCTCTGGCAGGCCGGAAAGGAGCCCAGCGTCGGGCGGCACGAGTCCGGAGCCAAGACTGGACACGGCAAAGACCAGAGCCACCGATTCGGTGTCCAGCCGACGGGCGACGAACGCGAGGACGGCCGCGGACATCCGGTCGATCCACTGCGCGTCGTCCACGACGCAGACCAGCGGTTCGTTGACCGCAGCTTCGGCGATTAGTCCCAGTACGGCAAGTCCGGTCAGCAGGCGCCCAGGCGATTCGCCGACGCTGAGCCCCAGAGCCGTCGCCAGGGCAGCCCTTTGAACTGCGGGCAGTCGGTCCAGATATCTCAGCAGTGGTGTGCACATCTGCTGGAGGGCCGAGTACGCGATCTCGGATTCGCTCTCGACCCCGATCGTGCCGACGACTCGGCCCACCGGGACTTGACCGGCGAGGTAGGCGAGCAGCGCGGTTTTGCCGATGCCCGAGTCCCCGCGCAGCACCAGCGTGCGGCTGTAGCCGCAGCGCACGTCGACCAGCAGCCGATCGAGCAGGTCCTGTTCGTGGACGCGACCGCGCAGCGGGGGCAACGAAGGGCGACTCATCATGTCTGGTCCGTCGTGGGCAAGACCACGACATCGATCTTGAAGTTCACCACTTTCCAGCTCCTTCGTAGCGATGGATGCCCGCTCGGCATCCGTCGTCCACGATCCCGCGAAGCAACGTCCCATCGCCCCAGCGGCGAACCCTGGTCGTACCCGGGCCAGGGCACCAGGGATGGCGGGCTTGGCATCCTGCTCGCCCTGTTCCTCCAGGCACGAGCCAGGTTCGGTACTGGGCCGGGCTCAGGCCAGTGGGTGACCAGGGTTCGGCACTGGCTCGACCAACCGGTGCCATCGGAGAGCCTGAGGAGAGCTCCCGTCAAGGACACCGGCCTACGGACCGGAGGGCGCACTCCATGACCATCCATTTCACCGAGCGGACGCAGGCTGTCCCACAGCAGTTCGTGGCGAGCCTCACCGACCCGGTCGCCGCACCTGGCGCCACCGAAGAGAGGCAGGCCGATGCCGAAGTCACAACAGCCCCCGGCAGCCCGGGCAGGCCGTGTCGCCGCCGCGATGACCGCCCTGGTCCTCGCTCTGGATTGCCCCCGCCCTCGCCATCGGCATTTTGCTTGCCCTGTTCCTCGAGCCGACGCACAGGACCGCGGAGGCCGAGCGGAATCTCGCCCGCGTCGCCGAGCAGGTGCCCACCGGGCGCAGAACCAAGCCTGACTCCGTGCTCCGGCAGGTACTGCGGGCCAGGGGTGACGACGGTTCGGCACTTACTCGACACGCTGCCACCACCGGGGCGGCTCGCAACCAGCTGACCAGCCGGTAACCCGACCCACCGTGCACATCCATAAACCCGCTCGAAAGGAAGTTCCACCATGGCCATCAACTACACCGCCACAGTCGAAGTCACCGGAGAGGGCCGCAACGGCGGCACCGTTCGCTCCACCGACGGTCTGCTCGAACACCGCCTGTCCATCCCCAAGGAATTGGGTGGAGCCGGCGACGCCACCAACCCGGAACAGCTCTTCGCCGCAGGCTGGGCCGCCTGTTTCCTCGGCGCTCTGCGTCGCGTCGCCGGTCAGCGCGGAATCAGACTGACCAGCACCGACATAACCGCCGAAGTCACCCTCCGTCACGACGACGGCGAGTTCTCGCTCTTGGCCACGCTGGCGCCGCGCCTCGGTGGCGTAGACCAGCGCACCGCCGAAGAACTGGCCGAAGCAGCCCACCAAACCTGTCCCTACTCCAAGGCGACCCGGGGCAACATCCCGGTCACCATAAACGCCACTGCTGTCTGAGCCGCCGCCGACATCACAGCGTGCACCGTGGGCTTGGGCTGAACGACTCGGCGCCAGATGACTGATGTGGATTCCACGGGCGCGAGCGACGGTGGTGATCGCCAAGTCGCGCAGACATTTCAGGCGACGACGGAAGGAGCAGAAAGATGCCAGGAACCGAATCTGAGAACATCCCGGACGGTGCCCCCGTGGCTCGGAGAACATTGTTGGGCATGCTCGGCGTCGGCGCGGCGGGGCTGATCACAGCGCCGTACGTGCAGGCCGGCTGGGAGAGCTTGCTGGCCAAGGCATCTCAGGCGGATCCGACCGGTCTCACCGGCCTGCTCCCGAACCCGGGCGGGTTCCGCTACTACAGCGTTGTCAGCTCGGTCCCGCGCAAAGGCGAGACCGACTACGAGCTGAAAATCGACGGCCTCGTGGACCGCGCGCGGACGTACACGCTTGCGGACCTGCGCGCGTTGCCGCAGACCCGTGTCGTCCACGACGTGCAATGCACCGACGGCTGGCGCGTCGAGAAGGTGCCGTTCGACGGAGTGAAACTGTCCGACCTGCTGGACGACGCCGGGGTCAGCGCCGGCGGCAAAGCCCTGAGTTTCGGCTGTTTCGACGGTGCGTACACCGAGAGCCTCACGCTGGAGCAGGCCCGGCGCTCCGACGTGCTGGTGGCGCTGCGGATGCAGGACGCGCCGATCACGCATGAGCACGGCGGCCCGGTCAGGCTCTATGTGGCGCCGATGTACTTCTACAAGTCCGCCAAATGGTTATCCGCCATATCGGTCACCAGTCGGGTCGTCCCCGGCTACTGGGAGGTGCGCGGGTACGACGTCGACGGCTGGCTCGATGGCGCCGAGTGAACCGCAGACGGAATCGCGGCCCGAAAGGCGGCCTCGACGAGACAGTGTGCGGCGGTTTACCAGCGCCGAGCGGGCGGTCCACCGCACCACTGGAATGCTGATGCTGCTGTGCGCGACGACCGCAGCCTTCCTCTATATCGGGCCGCTGGCTCAACTGGTGGGTCGACGAGACATCCTGATGACTGTCCACGAGTGGTCGGGCGTCCTGCTGCCCGTGCCGGTTCTACTGGGATTGTTTTCGCCGGCCTTCCGCGCCGATCTCCGCAGGCTGAACCGCTTCGCACCGTACGACCGGCGCTGGCTGAGCGCGGTCCGTCGGCGCCTGACCGCACCGTCGGAGCGCCCCGCCGGCAAGTTCAACGCCGGGCAGAAGCTCTACGCGGGCTGGATCGCCGGCGCCGTGCTGGTGATGATGTGCACGGGCCTGCTGATGTGGTTCCAGCACCTGCTCCCGGGCATCTCCCGGACCAGCGCGATCTTCGTGCACGACGTTCTCGCGTGGGGTATCGCGGCCGTGCTGGTGGGCCACATTAGAAAGGCGTACCAGGATCCGGAGGCGCGGCGCGGCCTGCGGACCGGGTACGTCGACCGGGCCTGGGCGGACCGTGAGCATCCTCTGTGGCTGGTCGTGGACCAGCCGACTACGGACCGGAGTCCCAAGCCCCGGGATTGATCCCTCGATGGTATTGCGTCGGACCATCCTCAGCCGCTCATCAGCGGCTCCACCAGCAACCTCGGTCGCGCCATCGCGTTCGCCTTCGCGGTTGAAGGAGCAATCGGATCACCCTGGTTCGGCTGGTTCGCTCTACCCGCCACCGATCAGCAGATCGCCGACGAGCTGTTCTTCTCCGTCGACACCGTCAAGGCTCATCTGCGCACCTTGTTCTGCCTGCCGGGAGTCAGGTTCAACGGGATGTCGCCACCGCCATTACGTCAGAACAGCGTCATCTGACTGATTCGGCGGGGCGGTCCCGGCAGGGATGTTCGAAAGGTATCCGGAACTGCTTGTGCGGCACCCACGCCCGCTTCCGCCCTTTCCGGATTCTTCGCTCACTACACAAAGGATGATCGAAATGCCTTCACATGCCTATGACTTCGTCATCGTCGGTGGCGGTACCGCGGGCTGCGTGCTCGCCGCCCGGCTCACCGAGGACGAGAACCTCCGGGTGCTGCTGCTGGAGGCCGGCGCCGCGGCGTTGCCCGACGCGGTCGCGCATCCCCCGGCCTGGCCGACACTCTCTGACTCGTCGGCCGGATGGCGCGACCTTACTGTGCCACAGCGGTTTTCGGGCACACCGGTGCCGCTGCCGCGCGGTAAGGGACTGGGCGGCTCGTCGGCCATCAATGCCATGGTGTTCGCACGCGGGCATCACACCTCCTATGACGGCTGGAGCATCCACGGCGCCAAGGGCTGGACCTACGACGATCTGCTGCCCTACTTCCAGCGCAGCGAGACTGCCGTGAGCGGTGGGCCCGGCCGCGGCACCGCCGGGCCGCTGACCGTCGGCCCGACCACCGAGCCCAATGAGATCCTGCGCGCCTGCCTGGCCGGCGCGATCGAGGCCGGATTCCCGCGCGCCACCGATATCAGCGGCGGACTCGAAGACGGATTCGGCCCGGTCGACCTCAATATCGTTGCCGGACAACGGCAGAGTGCCGCCGACGCCTACCTCGCGCCCGCGCTGGGACGACCGAACCTCAGTATCGTCACTGGTGCGCTCGCCCACCGGCTGCTCGTCGAAGGTCAGCGCTGCACCGGTGTCGAGTACCGCGTGGCCGATGAAATCCACCGCGCCACCGCCACTTCCGAAGTCGTGCTGACCGCCGGAACCATCGGCAGCGCACAACTGCTGTTGTGCTCGGGCATCGGACCGGAGTCCGTGCTGCGGGACGCGAACATCGAGGTGGTGCACCCACTGCCCGGGGTGGGCCGCAATCTCCATGACCATCCCCTGATCAACCTGGTGCACAGTTCCCGGCGCCTGGTACCCGCGCCGCGGGCCAATCACGGCGAGGTCATCGGCCTCTTGCGCAGCAACCCCGACCTGGCTGGTCCTGATCTGCAGATCCTCTTCATCGATATCCCAATGCCCAATCCCGTTGCGGCGGTGCCGAACGGCTTCACCATCAGCGTCTCGCCGATGCTCCCGGCGAGCCGCGGCTCCCTGCGGATCACCTCGGCTGACCCGTCCGCGCCGCCGATGCTCGACCCCGGATACTTCACGGCGGCAGCGGATGTCGAGGTAGTGCTGGCCGGCATCGAGGCCGCTCGCGAGATCGCCGCCTCGAAGGCGCTCGCCGGATGGGGCGTCGCCGAAGTCGCGCCCGGTCTCGACGTCATCGACGAGGCGGTGCTCGGTGACTACGCACGACGGAATTTCGGCTCCTACTGCCACCCGGTGGGCACCTGCGCCATGGGTGAGGACGCGTCGTCCGTCGTGAATTCCGAACTGCGGGTTCACGGTTTGGAGGGGCTGCGGATCGCCGACGGGTCGGTGATACCGGCGATTCCGTCGGCCAATACGAACGCGACGGTATACGCCATCGCCGAACGCGCCGCGGATCTGCTGCGACGGTCATGGCAATGACCGGTTAGCTTCCAGGAGCGAGCTGCCCACACGCGGCAGCGATCTCTTGCCCCCGCGTATCCAGCACTTTCGGCAGCAGTTGGGGTCCGGTTCCCGGTAGCAGGGGGTGGCCGGTGACGAGCGCGTCTCCGGAGAACAGCACCCCTTCGGAGGGCATGAAGTAGGCCGTATGGCCGTCAGTGTGCCCAGGTGTGGAGATTGCGACGAATCCGCCTGGCAGCGCCGCCAGTACCGTCGGGTCCGCCGCCCGCGCGGTGGGCACCCGCATGCCGATGTGACCGACGACTGCGCGTGCTGTCTGCATCACCCACCGGGCCCCGCGTTGTGTCGTCAGTTGCCGCAGCATCTGTGGCGCGGTGATCTGTTGCAGGTACTCACGTTTGGCGTGCGGGACTTCCTGTTCGCCGGTGTAGACAGCCACATTGGCTTGTTCGACGAGTGTGGGTATGGCGCCGATATGGTCGAGGTGGGCGTGGGTAAGTAGGACCGCGGCGATATCGCCGACCTTATGACCGATTTGACGCACGGACTCGAGTACCGCGGCCGTGTCGGCCGGGTAGCCGGCGTCGATGACCGTGACGCCGGAACCATCACTGACCAACGCCCAGTTGACGTTGGTCCCCGACACCATATGTACCGAGTCGGAAACCTGCTCGATCTTCATTTCGCATCCTCGCTCGTGCTCGATTGTGCTGTGGCGGTTGGGTTTGCGTGAATCCCTCCGCGTCGGCGATGACTGGGATGCCGGTGCGGCCGCCATCGACATCGAGGACGGCTCTGTGGATGGGTCGTCTGCTGCGAGGCAGACGGCGGCCGCCGCAGGACGGGGCCACGCCGGCGGTCCCCTGCGTCATGTTGAGGAAGTCAGAGGCAACCTCTAAGTGGTGCACACGAAGCCGGCCGACCATGAGACCTTGTGACCGGCGGCTTCGTTCGTTGTGGAGTGGTCCGTGGTGGATGGAATCGGTGTCCAAGCTCAGCGCCGTTTTGCCTCGAGCTCCCATGCCGACGGTCGGCGACCGTGCAGCACAGAGGCCTCCGACCAGATCAGCATCGCTATCGGACCGCATACGAAAAGCTCTGCGATCGGGGGCCGTTCGGGTTCTCGCAGGTTCATCGCGTGTGCCTTTCGGGATTGCCGTCGCTCGCTGATGGCCGGAATTGTGTTGAGAGGAGGAAGTTCCCGACCGCATTGGTGAAGCGCTCGGGGTCTTCCAGGTGCCCGAGGTGGCCACTGTGTTCCAGGATCGCCAGTCGAGAATCGGGGATTCGTTGCAGCGCAATGCTGTAGCGTTCGCGGGTGTAGCCGTTCGGGTGCGTCGGCAGGCGCCCGGATTCGCCGGTGCCGAGCGGCTCGACGTACACCATGGTCAGGTGCTCTTCCAGCTCGGGCATGCGCAGGTACTCCCAGCGGAAGCCCGGCCCGCCGGGATGCGCCAGGCAGACCGGTCCACCGCCGTAGACGTGGTATCGCTGGGGGACGCCGTCGGAGTCGAAGGCGTGTACGCCGGGCGCGGATGCGTCGAAAGTCTGCTGCGATATGGGCATCACGCGGCTCGCAGCGGAGTTGCGAGGGACTTGCGCAGCGAGGACGGACCGACCAGCGGCAGCAATGCTGCCAGGATCTTGCCCTTTAACGCCTGCGGGGTTCGGGTGAGCTCGACATCGATGAGGCACCCGGGCAGGTCGGGTGTGATTCGGAAGGTCCAGCCGCCGCCCGCGCCGAAGAGTTTGGAGTCCAGGGTGGTGACGGTGACGGTGTCACCGCCGGGGGTCCATTCGTAGCGGGCGCGTTCCCAGGCGGCGGCCGTGCCTTCGGTGACCTCGGCCCAGTTCTCGCCGCGAACGTGAACGACGAAATGTTCGGCGTCGATGCTCGGCCATACCTCGGGCCGGCTGGGCCCGAAGTCGGTGAGCACCCGCAGGGCTTCGACGGGCGACAGGGTGGATATCAGGCGAAAACGTACGGTAGCCATGGAAATACGATGGCCGCCTCGGATATCGCGGCGAATCGGTCAGGTGACGCTCGGCGTGACGTATTTCCGTGTCGCGTCGGTAGTCGGAGTCGCGGCAGCGCCCCGTAGATGCCGCTGCGCCGAAGTGAGCGGCGGCACGGCAGTCGACGGCTTCGGTCCGTTGATGCTCAGTGACTACGTCATGGTCTGCGTCAGTTGACAGATGTGGCGGCAGGGGAGCGCGAACCACAGTGGAGGCCGCACAACGTGCTTCACCGTTCCTCGAAAGGACAATGACATGGTCGACATTCGACGCCCCCGGATGCGGCGCGCGGGCCGGGCGATCGCCGCGGTCACGGCCGCAGTCGCGGCCGGCAGTCTCGCCGTCGCGTGCACCGCCAGCACCACTCACGCCGGGCCGACCGAGGACGCGCCGAAGCCGACTGTCGTGCTGGTGCACGGCGCGTTCGCGGACGGGTCGAGCTGGAACGATGTCATCGACAAACTCCGCAAGGACAACTATCCGGTTGTCGCGGCGGCGAATCCGCTGCGCGGGCCCGGTGCCGACGCCATCACCCTGCGCGGGTTGATCAGCCACATCAACGGACCCGTCGTGCTGGTCGGGCACTCCTACGGCGGATCGGTCATCAGCGCCGCCGCGGCCGGAAGTGATCAGGTCAAGGCGCTGGTGTACGTGGCGGCGTTCCTGCCCGCACCGGGCGAGACCGCGCTCGAGCTGACCGGCAAGTTCCCCGGGTCCACCCTGCCCGGCACGCTCGACCCGGTCCCGTTCACCAATCCAGACGGCAGCACCGGCACCGACCTGTACATCCAGCAGGCCAAGTTCCACGACCAGTTCGCCGCCGACGTCCCCGCCGACCGCGCCGCCCTGGCCGCCGCCGCCCAGCGCCCGATCCTGCAGGCCGCGCTCGAGGAGAAGGCCACCGTCGCCGCCTGGACCGACAAGCCCAGTTGGGACGTGATCACCACCCAGGACCTCAACATCCCCGTTGCGGCACAGCGGTTCATGGCCGAACGGGCGCACGCGCAGGTCACCGAGGTGGCGGCCTCGCACTCGGTCGCCGTCTCGCATCCCGATCGGGTGGCCGAGGTGATCGAGCAGGCCGCCAAGAATTCCGCCCACTGATCATCGCGAAAGACGTTCGAGGAGAACACGAATCATGGATATGAAACTGGAAGTCGTCGTCCTGCCCGTCGCCGACGTCGACCGCGCCAAGGCGTTCTACACCGAGCGACTCGGCTTCCGTCTCGACGCCGATTTCCCGGTGGACGACGGCTATCGCGTCGTGCAGGTCACCCCGCCGGGCTCGGAATGCTCGATCATCTTCGGCACCGGCGTCACCGCGACCGCGCCCGGATCTCTGCGGGGCCTGCATCTGATCGTCACCGATATCGAGAAGACCGTCGCGGAGTTGACCGAACGCGGGATCGCCGTGGACGGACCGTTCCGCGACGCGACCGGTGTGTTCCACCATGCCGGAACCGAAAGCCGGGTCCCCGGCGCGGATCCGCAGCGTCGCAGCTACGGATCGTTCGCCGCGTTCGCCGATCCGGACGGCAACGACTGGTTCCTGCAGGAAATCACGCAGCGCGCACCCGGCCGCTGACTCGGCCATCGAAGGGAACCTTATGTCCGACAAGAAAGTTCGTACCTACGACGTCGTGGTCCTCGGGGCCGGGCCGGTCGGTGAGAATGTCGCCGACCGCACCAGCGCCGCCGGGCTCGCCACCGTGATCGTCGAATCCGAATTGGTGGGCGGCGAATGCTCGTACTGGGCTTGCGAACCCAGCAAGGCACTGCTGCGTCCCGCCCTGCTGCACGCCGAGGCCGCACGGTTCCCCGGCGTCGCGAACGCCGTCACCGGACCGCTCGATGCCCGCGCCGTCCTGAAACACCGCGACCGCATGGTCGCCGACTGGAACGACCAGGGACAGGTCGAATGGCTCGAATCCGCTGGCATCGCACTCATTCGCGGCCACGGCCGACTCGACGGGGTCCGGCAGGTGACGGTCGAGACCCCCGACGGCGGCATCGTGCGCTTGCGCGCCCGGCACGCGGTCGCGGTCTGCACCGGCACTCGCGCGGCGCTGCCGCAGCTGCCGGGCCTGGACACGGTGCGGGCGTGGACCAGCCGCGAGGCCACCAGCGCCCCGGAGGTGCCGCGCCGGCTCGCCATCCTGGGCGCCGGGGTGGTGGCGGTCGAAATGGCCACCGCCTGGCGGGCTCTCGGCGCCGAGGTGATCCTCATCGCCCGGGAACCGCGGCTGCTCACCCGCGTCGAACCCTTCGCCGCGGACCTGGTCGCCGACCGGCTCCGGGCGGCGGGCGTCGAACTGCACTTCGGCTCGGGCATTGTGACCGCCGAACGGGCGGGCGGACCCGATGACGGCGTGCATCTGAGCCTGCACGACGGCACCCGGATCGTCGTCGACGAACTACTGCTCGCGACCGGCCGCGCACCCCGCACCGACGACATCGGCTTGGAGACAGTCGGTTTGACCTCGGGCGACTGGCTTGTCACCGATGACGCGTTCACGGTGACCGCGGTCGAGGGCGAATGGCTCTACGCCGTCGGCGATGTCAATCGCCGGGCGTTGCTCACCCATCAGGGCAAGTACCAGGCGCGCATCGCGGGCACGGTCATCGCCGACCGGGCGTCCGGCTGTGACCTCGACACGTCCCCGTGGGGACGGCACACCGGGACCGCCGATCTCGTCGCCGTCCCGCAGGTCGTGTTCACCGATCCGGAGATCGCCGCCGTCGGCCTCACCACCGAGGACGCGGTGCGCGCGGGCCGCACGGTCGATGTCGTCGACTACGACATCGGCCAGGTCGCGGGTGCGCTCCAGCACGATCCGGACTATCGCGGCCGGGCGCGCATCCTCATCGATCCCGAACGGCGGGTGATCGTCGGGGCCACCTTCGTCGGTGCGGGCGTGGCCGAGCTACTGCATTCGGCCACCGTCGCCATCACCGGCGAGATCATCCTGGACCGGCTCTGGCATGCGGTGCCCTCGTTTCCGACCATCAGCGAGGTGTGGTTGAGGCTGCTCGAGACCTATCGGGATCAGCGTGCGAAATCATAGCGGTACATACGAATTCGCCGGCCACGAGAGATTGTGGTCGGCGGATTCGTTTATAGCTCGCGTAGACGAGCGTCATGGATTACGTCATTCGACGCTCGTGGCCCGCGCTCGGCGGCCCCTAGCGTCGGAGCTATGACGAACACCCTTCAGCTCGGCGGCGAGCTCACTGTGAGCCGAATCGGTTATGGCACAATGCGATTGGCTCCACAGGAACCAGGATTCGATACGTCGGTGTTCCACGTCTGGCGAGCGCCCGCCGATCGGCAGGCCGCCGTCGCGATACTGCGGCGTGCGGTCGAGTCGGGGGTGAACCTCATCGACACCGCCGATGCCTACGCGCTCGGCGAAATCGAGGACCTGATCGCCGATGCCTTGGCCCCGTACCGCGACGACATCGTGGTCGCGACCAAGGTCGGCGCCGTGCACCCGACTCCGACCGAATGGTTACCGCTGGGGCACCCGGCCTATCTGCGTCAGCAGACCGAACTCTGTCTGCGCCGATTGCGACTGGACCACATCGACCTGCTGCAATTGCACCGCATCGACCCGGCTTATCCGCTCGAGGATCAGATGGGTGCGCTCCAGCAGCTCGTCTCCGAGGGCAAGGCCCGTCATATCGGTCTGTCCGAGGTCAGCGTGGACCAGATCCGAGCGGCCGCGGAGATCGCGCCGATCGCCAGCGTGCAGAACCTCTACAACCTCACCTACCGGGATGCCGACGATGTCCTGGAATACACTGCCGCGCAGGGCATCGCGTTCCTCCCGTGGTTCCCCGTTGCGGCGGGCGCACACGCCGCGGCGACGGGCACGCTAGCGGATATCGCCGCCGAACTCGGCGCGACCCCGGTGCAGGTGTCGCTGGCTTGGCTGCTGCACCGGTCGCCGACGATGCTGCCGATTCCGGGCACCGCCTCCCTGGCTCACCTCGACCAGAACATCGCCGCGGCACGGATACAATTGTCCGAAAACCAATTCGAACGACTCTCGGCCATCGCGGCAGGAGAGAACGAATGATCACCTACGACCGGCTCTACATCGGCGGCTCGTGGACCGAACCCAGCGAACCGGCACTGCTGGAAATCCTCTCCCCGCACGACAGATCGGTCATCGGCCGTGCGGCCCAGGCGCAGCCCGCCGATGTGGACCGCGCGGTGGCGGCGGCGCACACCGCCTTCGGGAATCGGGAGTGGCGCGACACCCCGCCCGCCGAGCGAATCGCCCTGCTGCGCAAGTTCAACCAGCTGCGCGAGGAACAGGCCGACCGGATCGCCGAGCTCATTACCGCTGAAAACGGTTCCGCCGCATGGTTCACCAAGGCCGGCCAGGCCGGCCTGACCCGGCAGGCCAACGCCTACCTCGCGGCCGCCGAGAACTTCGACTGGGAGCGCACCCTCGAACCCTCGGACCCGAGTTCTCGCGTGCGAAGCGTCGTCCGGCGCGAACCGGTCGGCGTGGTGGCTGCGGTGATCCCGTGGAACTCGCCCTTCTCCTCCGCGACCACGAAGATCCTGCCCGCCCTGCTCGCCGGAAACTCGGTGGTGCTGAAGGTATCTCCGGAGAACTCACTGAGCATGGGCCTGCTGGCCGAGCTGGTGGATCGCATCGGCCTGCCGGACGGAGTGATCAGTGTGCTGCCCGCTGAACGAGAAACGAGCGAGTATCTGATATCGCATCCACTGGTGGACAAAATCGCGTTCACCGGCTCGACCGGAGCCGGTCGCCGGATCGCGTCCATCGCCGGCACCCAGCTCAAACGGGTCAGTCTCGAACTGGGCGGCAAATCGGCGACGGTGATCCTGCCCGACGCGGACCTGACCGCGGTGATGAACGGCCTGAAATTCGGTTCGCTGCTGAACAACGGCGAATCGTGCATCGCCCAGACACGCATTCTCGCCCCGCGCTCCCGCTACGAAGAGGTGGTCGCGGCGCTGACGGTACTGGTCGAGTCCTTGCCGGTCGGTGATCCGCGCGACCCGCAAACCTTCATCGGGCCCATGGTTCGCGGCGATCAGCAACAACGGGTCCGCGACTACATCGAGGTCGGAATTGCCGAAGGCGCGCGCCTGGTCTGCGGCGGCCCACAGGTCCCGCCCGGCCTGCGGGACGGTTTCTATGTCACACCCACGGTTTTCGCTGATGTGACACCGGCCATGCGCATTGCCCGGGAGGAAATCTTCGGCCCGGTCCTGGTCGTCCTCGCCTACGACGACATCGACGACGCAATACGCATCGCCAACGACTCCGACTACGGGCTCTCCGGTGGTGTGTGGTCGGCGGACCAGGCCGCCGCCGTGGCCGTCGCCCGCCGAATCCGGACCGGCACGGTCACCATCAACGGTGCACCGATCGGATTCGACGGTCCCTTCGGGGGCTTCAAGGCCAGCGGGATCGGCCGCGAATACGGGGCCGTGGGTCTGGGCCAGTACACCGAATACCAGACCATCACCCTCTGACACCGCTGGTAGGGCGGTCGCGTGCTCATCGAGGAAGTCGACAGAATCTAGCCGCCCAGTCGAAGGTGGCGCTGTCGTAGCACATTTCACTCGGTGTCCTGTATCGAAAACGGCCCGAGGCATTTTCGCGCCCCCTAGAGACGGCACACCGCGGGCCCGGCTGTACAGCCGGGCCCGGCGGTCTCGAGCAGGTCAGAGGTGGTCGGCGTCGATGATGGCCTGGGCGAACGGGTGCGGCGCCTCCTGCGGGACGTTGTGCCCGATGCCGTCGAGGACACGATGCTCATGTTTACCGGTGTATTTGGCGGCGTAGGGCTTTCCGTCCTTGGCCGCTCCGTCGAAATCACTGCCGATAGTGATGGCCGGGACGGTGATGGCCGGTCCGGTGGCGAGTTGCTGTTCGTAAGCGTCGTATTGCGGCTCGCCCGGAGCCAGGCTCAAGCGCCACCGGTAGTTGGTGATGACGATGTCGACATGGTCGGGATTGTCGAAGGCGGCCGCCGTGCGGTCGTAGGTGGCGTCGTCGAAATTCCAGGCCGGGGACGCGCGCTTCCAGATCAGTTTGTTGAAGTCGTGCCGATTGCGGGTGTAACCGAGGCGGCCGCGTTCGGTGGCGAAGTAGTACTGGTACCACCAGCCGAGTTCGGCCTCCGGTGCCAGTGGCTGCTGCTGTGCCGCCTGCTGCGTGACGATGTACCCGCTCACCGCGACCATCGCCTTGACGCGCTGCGGCCACAGGGCGGCAATGATGTCGACCGTGCGTGCACCCCAATCGAATCCACCGAGCACGGCTCGGTCGATGTGCAGCGCGTCCATGAAGTCGACGATGTCGCGCGCGATCGCCGACTGCTGGCCGTTGCGGACGGTCTGCGCGGACAGGAAGGTGGTCGGGCCGTAGCCGCGCAGGAACGGGACGAGGACCCGGTATCCGGCCGCCGCCAGCAGCGGCCCGACATCGGCGTAGCTGTAGGCGTCATATGGCCAACCGTGCAACAGGATCACGGGCTGGCCGGTGCTGGGCCCGAATTCCGCGTAGCCGACGCTGAGGACACCGGCGTCGATCTGCTTGATCGGTCCCATTGTCGTATTCGCGCCCGAGCCCTTCCGCAGATCCGCGCCGACCGGAGTCGTAGTCGCCGGCGTGGTCGCGGAATCCGTGCCGCAGGCGCTCAGCGAGGCCGCGGCCAGGCTCGCCGCGCCCGCTGCGAGCGCACCACCGAAAAATCGTCTGCTGATGTTCATGTCACCAGACGCTAGGGAGCGGGCGGATACCGTCGCGAGCGTCGAATGACGTAATCGGTGTCGGATGAGCGACTGCGACCGGCCTATCGCGGCATTTCGTCCTCGGTCGGCAGCAGCGCCGCGAGGTCACCGCGCGAACTGATCCCGAGCTTCGGGAAGATGCGATGCAGATGGGTGCTGACGGTCCGGTGCGACAGGTACAGCCGCTGCCCGATCTCCCGATTGGTCAGCCCCTGCGCCGCCAGCTGCGCGATGCTCAGCTCGTGCGGGGTGAGCCGCTCGCGGGCATCCGGGTCGCGGTTCGGGCTCGATTCGCCCGCACTGCGCAGTTCCAGGCGGGCCCGCTCGCTCCACGCCGTGAAGCCGAGAGCATCGAAAGTCTCTCGGGCCGTGCGCAAATGGGTGCGGGATTCGATGACGCGCCGCTGCCGCCGCAGCCACTCGCCGTATGCCAGATGTAGGCGGCCGCGTTCGGCGGGCCAGCCGGTCAGATCCGCCTGCAGCGCGGCGGTGAACAGTTCCCCGGCCGAATCGCCAGCGAGCACTGCTCGGGCATAACGCATTCCGATATGCAGGGCGGGCGATGACGTGGTCGCCGCCACCGGTTCCAATTCGCGCAGCAGCTCCGCCACGGCGTCGGTTTCCCCGGAGCGGACCCCGGCCTCTGCGAGCTCGGTGAGGAAACACGCGCGCAGCGCCAGTGAATACGACGGGTCGCGCGGATCGTGGATGCGGGCCAGATCGGTGAACGCGTCGTCGAATCGACCCTCACCCAGCGCGATGAGTGCCCGGGTGAGTTGTACGGTGGCCAGTACGGGGCGCACGGCGGCGGCCAGTCCGGTCCGTTCGGCATCGGCCGTAAGCGCTGTGGCCTGGATGTAATCCCCACGCAGAGCCACGATTTCGGCCTGTACCGAGGTGATGACCGCATGCATGAAGGGCTGCTCGGTCTCCAGAGCGAAGGCCGCGGCCTCATCCGCGATCGGGGCCGCGGCGGCGAGGTCACCGAGCCGGGCCAGGCTCCACGCCTGGATTGCGAGGGCCCGCGTCAGCAGTCCCAGGCGCCCGGCGGAACGGAATCCGGGTGCGGCCGCGGCGGAGAAGTGTGCCGCGAGGTCGAACGCGCCGACCTGGTAGGCCGCGCTACTCAGAAAGTGATCGATCTCCGGATCGCGGCCCGTGGTCGCGGCCAGTGCCCGCAGGTGGCTCAGTACCTGTTCGCCGCGGTCGAACGGGGCCACGATCGAGTCGATCGCCAGTTTGCGCGGGTCACCGTCGGGAATGCCGAAGGTGTCGGCGACCGCGAGCACCGCGTGCCGGATATCGGGTCCGGGTTCGGACCAGAAGCATCGCATGGCCGCACCCCACAGGATCCGCAGCGCGGGATCGGGATACCCGTCGGCGGCGACGGAGGCCGCGAGCGCGGCCAGTTCGCCGATGCGCGAGGAACTTTCGCGCATTCCATCCTCGAACCCGCTGAGCAGCCAGGTGGCGGTGGCCTCCTGTGCGGGCGTGAGGGGGAGTGTGCGCGCGAGGTCGACCAGCCGTTCGACCGTATCGCGGCGACCGGAGTCGACGGCCAGTTCGGCCGCGCGCAGCAGGCGATCCGCGCGCCGGCCCGGGGTGGTGCTGAGGGCCGCGGCGCGTTCCAGCGCCGCGATCGCG
>NZ_JBSGEQ010000057.1:0-38587 GCF_053602975.1 Nocardia sp. NPDC004278 | reverse complement strand
CCCACACACACACACCCACCCCCACCCTCCCCCCCCCCCCCCCCCTTACCCCCAGGCCCCGGGGGGGGGGGGGGGGGGGCCCCCCCCCCCCCCCCCCGGCCCCCGTATCAGCCGCTCAACTTGATGAAGGTCGCCGTCGCCGTCGCGTAGATCTTGTCCGCAGCGTCGACGAGACGTGCTTCCGCGGCCGCCGTCGTCCGGCCGACGTGCACGGCGTGGGCGATCGCGCGCAGCGTGCCCTGGCCGTGGGCGACCCGGCGCAGGAAATTCGTATTCATACTGGTGGTCGTGACCATGGCCGGTTCCTCGATCGACAGATGCACCGCACCCCACATCGCGACGTCGAGGACCGCGCCGACCACACCGCCGCCGACGACACCGAGGTAGTTCACGTGCCGCTCGTCCGGTGTGAGAGACAGGGTCATCCGACCGGGCTCGGCTTCCACCACCACGATGTTCAGCAACTTGGTCAGCGGCGGTTGCGGCAGGTCGCCGGAGCGCAGCCGCTCCAGCAGTTCCTCGCGGGACAGTTGCAGCAGCCCGAGCACGGCCAGGCCGGGATCCTCCCATTCCAGATGCAGTGATCTCGTTGCACCGGACATTTCGATCGTCGCCAGATCGTTGCCTGTCATCACATCCCCTAACTATGTCGATATCTGCTGGTCGATGAGGGCGAAGAGTTCGTCGGCGCTGGCCGCTTCGACGGCGATACGGTCGCTCGGTACTGGGGCCTCCCGTTCCGCCAATGCCTCGGCCAGCGTGGAGCGGACCCGCTCGGCCAGCCGAGCCTTATCCGCCTCGGACGGTATCGTCGCCAACAGCGTCCGCAGGGCGGCGATCTGATCGTCGATCGCCGACGGGATCGAGGAGTCCGCCCAGCGCGAGAGCACCAGTTTCGCGACGGCAGTGGCGGTCGGGTAATCGAACACCAGCGTCGTGGGCAGTTTCATACCGGTCACCTCGGTGAGCCGATTGCGCAACTCGACACCCCCGAGGGAGTCGAAACCCAGTTCGCTGAACGGAGTTTCGGGATCGATGGCATCGGCTGACGCGTGACCGAGAACCGCCGCGGTGTGCTCGCGCACAAAGCCGAGTACCAGCGCATCGCGCTCGTCCTCCGGGGTGGCGGCGAGTTGCTGCGCCAGCAGACCGCCCTCGGCCGCTGCGCTCGTCGTGCGCCGGGCACGCGCGGGGACCAACCCACTGAGCACCTCGGGCAGTAGCCCCGCTCTGGCCTGCGCCGCGAGCGCCGGTTTATCGAACTCGACACCGGCGACCAGTGTTTCGTCGGTGACGACCGCGGCGTCGAGCAGTGCGGTCCCGTCGTCGTCGCCGAGTACCTTGATGCCCATTCGCGCCAACCGTGCCACGGTGGCACGGTCCATGGCGCCCGCCATGCCGGTGTCTTCGTTCCAGAGACCCCAGGCGATCGACAAGGCGGGCAACCCCTCGGACCTGCGGGCACGGGCGAGACCGTCGAGGAACGCGTTCGCCGCCGTGTAGTTGCCCTGCCCGGCCGAGCCCAGCAGCGCGGCGGCCGAGGAGAACAGTACGAACGCCGCCAGCTCGTGCTCGCGGGTGAGCTCGTGGAGGTTCAGGGCACCGTCCACCTTTGGGGCCAGCACGCGGTCGAGCTGTTGCGCGCTCAATGTTTCGATCGTGGCGTCGTCGATCATGCCCGCGGAATGGATCACCGCGGTCAGCGGGTGCTCGGTCCCGATCGCATCGAGTACCGCCGCCACAGCGGCCCGATCAGCGACATCACATGCGGCGACCCGGGTTTCGGCGCCCAGCCGGGTCAGTTCGTCGACCAGCTCCGCTACACCGGGTGCCGCGTCGCCACGCCGGGAAACCAGCAGTAGGTGTTCGACGCCGTGGGTGCGAACCAGGTGTCGGGCCATCACCGCGCCGAGTCCACTGGTGCCGCCGGTGATCAGGACGGTGCCATCGCCGAATACGCCTGTCCCGCCCAATGTTTCGGCTCTCGCGACGCGACTGTCCATGGCGCCGAGACGCGGCACGAACGTTGCGCCGTTGCGGATCGCCACCTGGGCTGGGTCCGCCTCGATCGCGCCGCGCACGACGGCGTCACCGAGATCGCCGTCGTGGTCGAGCAGCACTATGCGGCCGGGATATTCCGATTGCGCGGTGCGGATGAGCCCCGCCACCGCGGCGGCCGCCAGGTCGACGGACTCCCCCGGCATACCGGCCGCGCCGCGAGTCGCCACCACCAGGCGGGTGTCGGCCAGCCGCTCGTCGGCGAGCCAGGATCGCACGGTGGCCAAGGCCGAGTGGATCGAGCTCCGCACCGCGGCGGCCGTATCGCCGTCGATCCGACCGTGCCCGACGGCGGTCGGATCGGCGATCGACCAGACGGCCACGTCCGGAACGGACTCTGCCGCAATCATTTCCGCGACATCGCGGTAGTGCAGATCGATGCCGGGCACCCGAACCGCGCCCAGAGTCGCGAGCACTCCGCCCGCCGCCGGTGCGGGCAGCTCCGACGGGATCCACCGCAAGCTCAGCAGCGATGAGCGCCGAACCGCGGCCACCGCGTGCAGCGCCGCGGCATCAATGGGACGCGCCGCAACCGCGTCGATCGTCAGCACGACCGACCCGGTCTCGTCGACCGCGGCGATGCGCACCTGCCCGTCGGCGTCCCGGCTCACCCGTGCGCGCATCGCGGCGACGCCGGAGCGCCACAACCGAACGCCGTTGAAAGAGAAGGGCAATGGCAGCTGCTCCGGTGGCAGACCGCTGTTCAGACCGTCGATGGCCGCGTGCAGGCAGGCGTCGAGCAGTGCCGGATGGATGCCGAATGCGGCTGCCGAACCGCTCACCGAGTCGTCGAGGGAGACTTCGGCGAATGTCTGCTCGCCACGCGTCCACATCGCCGTGACACCCTGGAAAACCGGACCGTAGTCGAATCCTTTGTCCGCCAATCGATCATAGAGAGCGCTTTCCGACGGCTGGGCCCCGGAGGGCGGCCAGTTCGCTTCGCTCCAGGTGGGAACTTCGTCCCCGTCGGCGGCGGTCAGCACACCACCGGCGTGCAGGACCCATGGATCCCGATCCGCCGCATCCCGATCGGCGTCGACTCGCGAATAGATCGCGAACCTGCGCCGTCCCGCGTCGTCGGCTTCCTCGACACTCACCTGAAGATCGACCTCCGCACCATCGGCGAAGACGAGCGGGGCTTCCAGCAGCAACTCGTCGATGACAGCGACGTCCAGCTGCGCACCCGCCGTCAACGCCAATTCCGCGAAGGCCGTGCCGGGCAGCAGCACCGAACCGAACACCGCGTGGTCGGCGATCCAGGGATGGGTTCGCACCGAGAGTCGTCCGGTGAACAGCCACTGGTCCCGGCCCGCGAGCGGCACCATATTCGTGACCAGCGGATGTCCGAACGAGCCGACCACCTCGTCGGATTGCGGCTGCAACCAGAACCGCTTGTGCTGAAAGGCGTAGGTGGGCAGCTCCATCGGACCGGTACCACGCGCGCCGAACAGCAGCGGCCAGTCCACCGGCGTACCGACCACATGCACCTGGGCGAGGGCCGTGACGAACTGGAACGCCTCGTCGGTTGATCGTCGGGACGAGGCAACCACGATCGACGCCGCGCCGACCTCCGGGTGTTCCGCCAAACACTCCCGGGCCATCGCGGTGAGCGCCGCGTCGGGACCGACCTCGACGAATCTACGCACGCCCGACTCGATGAGGCTGTCGATGCCGGGCGCGAACCGCACGCAGCCACGCACTTGCGCCACCCAGTACGCCGGATCGCGAACCTCCGCCCCCACCTGCGTCCCCGACACGTTCGACACGATCGGCAGCAGCGGTTCGTGATAGGTCAATCGCTCTGCCACCGAGCGGAATTCGTCGAGAATGGGTTCCATCAGCACCGAATGCGAGGCATGTGAAATCCGCAGCAACGTATTCTTACGGCCCGCGTCGGCGAGCCGCCGCTGAATCTCGCCGACAGCATCGGCGTATCCGGAGAACAGCACCGACTCCGGCCCGTTCACCGCGCCGAGCGATACTCGGTCACCGAAGCCGGCCAGCAGCTCGGCGGCCTCGGCCTCCGAGACCGCCGCCGCCAGCATCGCGCCGCTGGCCGGAGCCGACCCCATCAGCCGGCCGCGTGCCGCTACCAGCTCGCACGCGTCCGAGAGCGACCACACGCCCGCGACGTAGGCCGCGGTCAGCTCGCCGAGTGAATGACCCGCGACCACATCGGGTCCCACGCCGAACGATTCGAGCAACCGGAACATCGCCACTTCGAAGGCGAACAGCGCGGGCTGCATCCAGCCCATCTCGTCCAGCACACCCGCCGAATCGGTGAACATGACCTCCCGCAACGACCCGCCGAGGTGCCGATCGAACTCGGCGCACACCTCGTCCAGTGCCGTCGCGAACACCGGAAACGCCGTGTACAGCCCGGCGCCCATGCCCACTCGCTGGGCGCCGCCACCGGTGAACAGGAACGCCGTCTTCCCCGAACCGACGGCACCCTCGGCCACACCGGGCGACACCGAGCCCGCGGCAAGGGCGTTCAGCCCGGCCAGCAGTTCGGCCCGGTCACCTCCGACGACGATCCCGCGCCGATCGAGCAACGCCCGTGACTCGCACAATGAGCGCGCCACCGCCCACGAATCCACCTCGGGACGGTCGGCCAGCCAGTCCAGCAGTCGCGCGGCCTGCCCGCGCAACCCCTCCACCGTCTTCGCCGATAGCACCAGCGGCGCCGCAATCTTCGAATCGGCCACGAAACCCGATGCGACGGAGGGCGATTCACCATCTGCCGAACGTGTCGTGACCGGGCGTGCCGCCGGTGCTTCCTCCAGAATCACATGGGCGTTCGTGCCGCTGATCCCGAAGGACGACACCCCGGCCCGGCGCGTCCGCTCGCCCGCGGGCCACGGCTGCGCCTCGGTCAGCACCTGTACCGCGCCCGCCGACCAATCCACATGGGGCGATAGCTCGTCCACGTGCAGGGTCTTCGGCAACATCTCGTGCCGCAAAGCCTGCACCATCTTGATCACTCCGCCCACGCCGGAAGCCGCCTGAGTGTGACCGATATTGGACTTGAGCGCGCCGAGGCGCAGCGGCCGATCCGCGCGCTCCTGCCCGTAGGTGGCCAGCAGGGCCTGGGCTTCGATCGGATCACCGAGCGCCGTCCCGGTACCGTGCGCCTCCACCACGTCCACCTCGTCCGGGCGCAGGCCCGCATCGGCCAGCGCCGCCGCGATCACCCGCTCCTGCGAGGGACCATTGGGCGCGGTCAGGCCGTTGCTCGCGCCGTCCTGGTTGACCGCGGTGCCGCGCACCACGGCGAGGACGTTGTGGCCCAATCGCTGTGCGTCCGACAGCCGTTCCACCACCAGCACGGCGGCGCCTTCGGACCAGGCCACCCCGTCGGCCGCGGCCGAGAAGGATTTGCACCGACCGTCCGGCGCGAGACCACGCTGCCGGGAGAACTCCACGAACACCATCGGCGTCGACATCACCGTCGCGCCGCCAACCAGCGCGAGCGAACTCTCCCCCTGGCGCAGCGCCCGGCACGCGACGTGCAATGCCACCAGCGACGACGAGCACGCCGTATCCACTGTCATCGCAGGTCCTTCCAGACCCAGCGTGTACGCGACGCGTCCGGAGACCACACTCGCCGCGGCGCCGGTCCCGATATAGCCCTCGGCCTCCGGCCCGCCCTTGCGGGTGAGCACCTCGTAGTCCTGGTACATCACGCCGGTGTAGACGCCGGTGTCGCTGCCCCGCAACGAGGTCGGATCTATTCCGGCGTGCTCCAATGCCTCCCACGACACCTCGAGCAGCAGCCGCTGCTGCGGATCCATCGCGACCGCTTCGCGTGGACCGATCCCGAAGAAGGCCGCGTCGAAACCGGCCGCGTCGGCCAGGAACCCGCCCTCGCGGGCGTATGACGTGCCGGGGTTGTCGGGGTCGGGATGGATCAGGCGTTCCAGGGGCCAGCCCCGGTCGTCGGGAAATCGACCGATGGCGTCGGTGCCGGACGATACGAGATCCCACAGCCCGCCCGGCGATTCGACACCGCCGGGATAACGGCAGGCCATGCCGACGATCGCGATCGGCTCATCGGCGCGCGTGCGGCGGCGCGCCGGCTGGGCATTCGCCGCCGCGCCCGCACCGTCGAGTTGCGCGCGCAGGTACCGGGTAATGGCCTTCGCCGTCGGATAGTCGAATGCCAGCGTCGACGGCAGGCGCAGACCCGTGGTCTTGGCCAGCCGGTTGCGGAAGTCCACCGCGCCGAGCGAATCGAATCCCAGTTCACTGAAAGGCTTTTCGGCGTCGATCACCGATCCTGACGGGTGTCCGAGCACCGCGGCGACCTGCTCTCGGACGAAATCGAGAACGATCGCGTCGTGCTCGTCCGGCCCGGCCGCGGCCAGCCGCCGCGTCAGGTACCCGCCCCCCTTGCTCACGCGTCGTGGGGACGGCACCAATGATTGCAGGGGCGAGGCCAGCAGGCCGGCGCGCGCCTGGACCGATAGTGCGGCGAGGTCGAAGTCGACCGCGGCGAGGAAGGGAGCGCCGGCATCGGTCGCCAGCTCGAGCAGCGCGAGGCCATCGGCCGGTGCGAGTGGGCGAAAGCCCATGCGCGACAGGCGTTCCACGGCGGCCGCACCCAGTTCGGCCACCATCCCGCTGTCTTGACTCCACGGTCCCCATGCCACCGACACCGCGGGCATACCCGCGTTGACACGCCGTCGAGCCAAGGCGTCCAGGACCGAATTCGCCGCCGCGTAGTTGGCCTGTCCCGCCGATCCGAGCACCGCCGCGATCGAGGAGAACATGACGAACGCCGACAGGTCGTGGTCCAGGGTGAGTTCGTGCAGGTGCAGCGCCGCATCGACCTTCGGTGCGAGTACCCGGTCGATCTGCTCGGCGGTGAGGGTTTCGACGGTCCCGTCGGCCAGCAGTCCGGCCGCGTGCACAACAGCTGTCAGCGCGGGACCGTCGGCGATCTCGTCGAGCAGCGTCGCTACGGCGGCACGGTCGCTGACATCGCAGGCCAGTACCCGCGCCCGAGCGCCGAGTTCGCCCAATTCGGTGACGAGTTCGGCGACACCGTCGGCCTGCGTGCCACGCCGGGAAACCAGTACCAGTTCACGCACGCCCCGCACAGCGGCCAGATGTCGTGCGACCAGGGCGCCGAGCCCGCTCGTACCACCGGTGATCAGCACCGCACCCGAGCCGAACGCCGGGCCGGTGTCGGTCGTGGACACCTCGCGCCGGGTCAGCCGCGGCGCGAACAGCGCATCCGCGCGGGCCGCCAGCTGCGCCTCCTCGGTCCGCAGGGCCGCCACGATGAGATCGGGGGTGACCGCGGCCGTATTGTCGATGTCCACCAGGACAATTCGACCGACATGCTCGGATTGGGCACTGCGCACCACACCCCAGGAGGCGGCCGCGGCCAGATCAGGATCCTCACCGACCAGACCGGCCCCGTTGCGAGTCACCACGATCAGCCGTGCGTCCTCGGCCATCGGTAGACGCAACCACGATCTGACCGACTCCAGCACGGTGTGCACGCGTCGGCGTACGAGTTCCGCCGAACCGGGTCCGGAATCAATCGACGGCTCGAGGTCATCGGCGCACCACACCACGAGGTCAGGGACGTTGTCGCCGGTTGCCTCGGCCAGGGCGGCCATATCGTGGTAGTTCTCGTCGAATCCGGACGCCGACGCGGCACCGACGACGGCCATTCGCCGACCCTCCGGGCCTGCCTGCGTACGGGATTCGACGACGCTCCACTGCACGTCGTAGAGCGCGTGACGGGCCGAAGTCCGGCCATCGCGCAGGGCCCGGCTGTGCACCGGTCGCGCCTGCAGCGCCTCGATGGTCAGCACGACAGCATCGGATTCATCGACGAGTTCGAGCCGCACACTGTCGGCTCCGCTGCGCCGGATGCGCGCCAGCGCGGCCGTCACACCGCGGCGATACACCTGCACGCCGGTGAGGAAGAACGGCAGCGGCGCCTGGTCCTGCGGCAGCTCGGCGCCGAGCTCCTCGACGGCGGCGTGCAGTGCCGAATCCAGCAGCGCAGGATGGATGGCGAAGCGGGCGGCCTCGGCATCGAGTTCGGTGGACAGGCGCACCTCGGCCACGAGATCGTCACCGGTACGCCACAGGCGGGCGACATTCTGGAACGCGGGGCCGTATCCGAGTCCGCGCGCGGCCAACCGGTCGTACATCGGCTCGCCGGAGACGACATCGTCCTGCGCCGCCGGGCCGAGATCGCGGCCGGTCATCGGCGCATCGTTCGACTGCGCGGGCGCGAAGACGCCGCGCGCATGTGTGATCGCGCTCGTGCCGGTTCGCGACCCCGGCGAGCCGTCGATCACGAAGGCGTCCTCGACAAGCTTCGACACCACGACGAAGCGCCTGCGTCCGTCGTCATCGGCGGCTTCCACACTGATCTGGATATCGATTTCGGTGTGCTCGTCCATCCGCAGCGGTGCTTCCAGGACCAACTCCTCGACGATCTCGACACCGAGGCGAGCACCGGCCGCCAACGCCAGTTCCACGAAGCCGGTGCCGGGCAGCAGCACCGCGCCGAACACCAGATGATCGGCGATCCAGGTCTGCGACGCCGTCGAAAGCCTTCCGGTGAACAGCCATTCGTCCTTGCCCGCAATGGCCACCGCCGCGCCCAGCATGGGATGGTCGATCGACAATAGACCGGCACGACCCACATCGCCGAGACCGTCAGTGGGCGGCACCCAATACCGTTGCCGTTGGAAGGCATAGGTGGGCAACGAGATTCGGCGCGTCGATCGGCCCGCGTAGAGGGGCCGCCAATCCACCGGGAGCCCGGCGGCGTGCGCGGCGGCCAGGAACGCGGTGAACTGCGCCGCCTCGTCGGCATCGCGCCGACCGGCCGCGGCCACCACCGACCGCGCCTCGAGATCGGGTTCCTCGGCCAGACATTGCCGGGTCATCGCCGCGAGGACGGCGGCGGGGCCGACCTCCAGGAACCGGCGGACACCGGTCGCGGCCAACGTCTGCACACCCGGGGCGAAGCGAACGGCCGCCCGCACCTGATCCGCCCAATACGACGGGTCGGTCAGTTCGCGATCGACGACGGCGCCGGACACATTCGAGACGACCGAGATGGTCGGCATCCGATAGGTCAATCGCTGTGCCACCGCGCGGAATTCGGCCAGCATCGGTTCCATCCGCGCCGAATGGAACGCGTGACCGACCCGCAACCGGTTGGTCTTGCGCCCCCGATCGCCGAGCATCCGCTCGATATCGTCGACGGCGTCCACGTCGCCGGACAACACCACCGAGGACGGACCGTTCACGGCGGCCAGCGACAGCCGGTCCCGGTATCCGGCCAGCAGCGCGACGGCCTCGGCTTCGGATACGGCCGCCGCCAGCATCGCCCCGCCCGGCGGCAGCGCACCCATCAGCCGCCCGCGCGCCGCCACCAGCGCGCACGCGTCCGGGAGCGACCAGACCCCGGCGATATACGCCGCGACCAATTCACCGATGGAGTGGCCGAGCAGCACGTCTGCGGTCACCCCGAACGACGCGACCAGCCGGTACAGCGCCACCTCGAACGCGAACAGTGCGGGTTGGGTGAACTCCGTGCGATCCAGCGGCGTTGCGGCGGGACCGGTCGTGTCGCCGGCAGGGCTGTCTTCGGCGAACATCACATCGCGCAACGAGCATCCGAGCAACGGATCGAACACGGCGCACACCTCGTCCAGTGCCGCCGCGAACACCGGGAACGCCGCATACAGTCGCGCACCCATGCCGGGTCGCTGCGCGCCCTGGCCGGTGAACAGGAACGCGGTGCGACCCGAGCCGACCACACCGCGAACCACATCGGGTCCGGACACGCCGCTGGCAAGGGCCGCCAGACCCGTCAGCAGTTCGGTGCGATCGCGTCCGATGACGGTGCCCCGCCAATCCAGCCGGGCCCGCGAGGTGGTGAGCGCATGCGCGATATCCCACGGGTCCGCCTCGCTGTCACCGATCATCCACTGCCGCAGGCGATGCGCCTGTGCACGCAGCGCCGCCTCGGAACTCGCCGATACCAGCAGGGGCACGAATTCGGACGTGCACGGCTGCTCGGCGTCGCCCCGCTCGGGAGCGTCGCCGGCGGTCGGGCTCTGCTCGGCAACCGGTGCGGTGGGCGCCTCCTCTAGGATGACGTGGGCGTTGGTCCCACTGGCCCCGAACGACGACACGCCCGCGCGCCGAATCCGTTCGCCCGCGGGCCACGGCTCGCTCTCCTGGAGCAGCCGCACGGTGCCCGCCGACCAATCCACATGCGGGGTCGGCGCGTCCACGTGCAGCGTCTTCGGCAGCATGCCGTGGCGCATCGCCTCGATCATCTTGATCACGCCGCCGACACCCGCCGCCGCCGAGGTGTGGCCGATATTGGACTTGAGCGATCCGAGGCGCAACGGATCCGAGGTACGCCGTGTGCCGTAGACGCTGATCAGCGCACGCGCCTCGATCGGATCGCCGAGCATCGTGCCCGTGCCGTGTGCTTCCACCGCGTCGATATCCGACGGTTCCAGGCCCGCATCGGCCAGCGCTCGGGTGATGACCCGTTCCTGGGACGAACCGTTGGGGGCCGTCAGCCCGTTGCTCGCCCCGTCCTGGTTGACCGCGGTGCCGCGCACCACGGCGAGTACGTTGTGCCCCAATCGCTGTGCGTCCGAAAGCCGCTCGAGTACCAGCAAGCCGAGGCCCTCGGCGAAGCCGGTGCCGTCGGCGGCCGCCGCGAACGCCTTGCAGCGGGCATCCGGTGACAGTGCGCGCTGCCGCGCGAAGGCGATGAGCAGCGCCGGATCCGACATCACGGTCACGCCGCCCGCCAGCGCCAGGGTGGCATCGTCGCGGCGCAGGGCCTGACACGCAAGGTGCAGCGCCACCAGCGACGACGAGCACGCGGTATCGACCGAAATGGCGGGCCCCTTGAAGCCGAGGGTGTAGGAGATCCGCCCGGACAGCGCGCTGGTCGCCACACCGAGATACGCATGGCCTTCGGACTCGGCGGTGAGCGCGGGCGAGCCGATTCGTGGACCATAGTTCTGGTGATTGACACCGGCGAATACGGCGGTGTCGCTGCCGCGTAGCGATGCCGGGTCGATACCCGCGTCCTCCAGCGCCTCCCAGGACGCCTCCAGCATCAGCCGCTGCTGCGGATCCATCGCTGCGGCCTCACGCGGGCTGATGCCGAAGAAGGCGGCATCGAAATCCGCCGGGGAATCGAGGAATCCGCCCTGGCGGGTGTAGATCGTCCCCGGTACATCCGGGTCGGGATCGAACAGCCGGTCCAGGTCCCAGCCACGGTCGGACGGGTAATCCCCGACAGCGTCAACGCCGTCCGCCGCTATCCGCCACAGTTCCTCGGGTGAGCGCACGCCGCCCGGGTAGTGGCAGGCCATACCGACCACGGCGATGGGCTCATTCGACCGGTCGATGAGCTGGCTCAGCTGTTGTTTGGTTTCGTACAGTTCCTTCGCGGTCTTCCTGAGATATCTGCGAAGTTCGTCGTTGTCGGCCATCGGTGGAGACTCCTGCTCGTGCCAGTTCAGCTGAGGTGGTCGATAAATGCGAAAAGTTCACTGTCGTCGACGGTTTCGAGGCTCTCGGCATCCGCGTGCTGCTCGATCTCGTCGGTGTCCTTGCCCTTCAGCCGTCGCCACATCGCCATCAGCTTGCTGGCGATAGCCGAACGGTCGGCGGTCGACAGATCGGCGGCGGCGAAACTGCGCGCCAGGGTGTCGATGTCGGCCGCGATCCGCTCGGCCGGGTCCTCGACCGGTGCGATCTCCTGCCGGAGGAAGTCGGCCAGCGCCGCCGGTGTCGGGTGGTCGTACATCGCGGTCGGGGACAACTGCACGCCGGCAGTGGTTTTCAGCCGGTTGCGGAACTCCATGACGCCGAGCGAATCGAATCCGATATCGGTGAACGGTTTATTCGGTGCGATCGTCTCCATGTCATCGTGACCGAGGACGGCGGCGGCCTGCGTGCGGATCACGTCGAGGACGATGGTTTCCTGCTCGGCCGTCGAGCGGCCGAGCAGTTGCGACGCCAGGTCCGACGAATCCCGCGCGGTACCGGCGGCTGCCCGCCGCCGACCGGGCCGCGCCACACCGCGCATCACCGCGCGCAGCTCACCGGGACCGGTCTCGGCCAGCGCGGTCCGATCGACCCGAGCGGCCACGAACGCGGATCTACCACCCGCCAGTGCCGCGTCGAGCAGCGCCATCCCATCCTCGTCGTCCAGGGGTGCGAAGCCCTCGCGCCGCAGCCGAGCGAAGTCGGCCGCACCGAAGGCGCTGGTCATCCCCGCGCTCTGGCGCCAGGGCCCCCAAGCCACCGAGGTGGCGGGCAGGCCGCTGACCTGGCGGTATTGCGCCAATGCGTCGAGGAAGACATTGGCGGCCGCGTAGTTCGCCTGCCCGGCGCTGCCGATCACACCGGCGATCGACGAATAGAGCACGAACGCGGACAGATCCATATCCTTGGTCGCCTCGTGCAGAGTCCACGCCGCATCGACCTTCGGGCGCAGCACGTTCGCGATCTGCTCGGATGTCATGGTCGCGAACATGCCGTCGGCGAGCACACCGGCGGTGTGGATGACACCCGTCAGTGGATGCTGCGGCGGGATCTGCGCCAGCATCCTGTCCAGCGCGGTGCGATCGGCCACATCGCAGGCGACCACGTCCACCTGTGCGCCTAGCGCGCCGAGTTCTTCACGTAGCTCGGCCGCGCCGGGTGTGTCCGGTCCGCGCCTGCTTGCCAGTAGCACCCGGCGCACCCCGTAGGCGGTGATCAGGTGTCGTGCGACCACGGCACCCAATCCGCCGGTGCCGCCGGTGATCAGGACGGTGCCGTCGGCAAGCAGCGGTGTCGGCACGGTGAGCACGTTCTTGCCGATATGCCGGGCCTGGCTGACATACCGGAACGCCTCGGGCAACTGCCGCAGGTCCCATGCGGTGGTGTGGGAAGGTGCCAGCGTCCCGGCGTCGAACAGATCGACCAGTGCGCGCAGGATCTGCTGAAGCCGTTCCGGATCCGCGTCGAGCAACACGAAGCTGCGGTAATCCACGCCTGGGTGTTCGGCGGCCACTACGTCAGGGTCACGTCGGTCGAGCATTCCCATCTCGATGAACCGACCACCCCGCGGCAACAACCGCAACGACGCGTCCACGAACTCACCCGCCAGCGAGTCGAGCACGATATCCACACCACGGCCCTCGGTCACCTCGAGGAACTTTCCCTCGAAATCCAACGACCGCGAATCGCCGATCTCATCATCGGCGAAACCCAACTCCCGCAGCACATCCCGCTTCGGCTCACTTGCGGTGACCAACAACCGCAAACCCAGATGCCGAGCCAACTGCACCGCAGCCATACCCACACCACCGGTAGCCGCGTGCAACAGCAGAGTCTCACCAGGCTGCGCAGCCCCCAGATCGACCAAACCGTAATAAGCCGTCGCATACACCGCGGGCACGGCCGCCGCTCGGGCGAAGGACCAGCCGCTCGGCATCCGCGCGAGCAATCGGCGATCGGCCACCACCGTCGAACCGAGACCAGGAATGAACCCGAAAACCCGATCCCCCGGCGCGAATTCGGTCACATCGGGTGCCACTTCGAGCACGATTCCGGCGCCTTCACTACCGATCCGGGCATCGGCATCGGGATAGGTGCCCAGCGCGATGAGAATGTCGCGGAAATTGACGCCGACTGCCCGCATACTCACCCGGACCTGCCCGGCCGCAAGCGGTTCGGACGCGCTCGCATCCTCGGCCAGGCGGAAGTTGTCCGCCGACAAAGTTCCCTTGCCGAGCAAGGCCAGTGCCCAGGTCGACCTGTCGGACACCGAGCCGTCGCCGAGCGCCCCAGCATGCTGTGCTGTCGCCACCTCGACGACATCCGAACCGATCCGGCTCAGACGCGGTGTATGGGCTGCTCCACGGCGCACAGCGAGCTGTGCTTCGCCTTCGGTCGTCAACACCATTTCCGCACACCGTCGATAGTCGGACCAGTCGTCGACATCGATGACGAAGATCCGGTCCGGATGCTCACTCTCGGCGGAGCTCAGCAGACCCCAGGCCGCCGCGGCGAGCAAGTCCACGACCTCGCCGGGATGCACCGCGACCGCATGCCGCGTGACGACGACAATGGGCCCGTCCGCAGTCAGCAGTCGCTGTATCCGCTGCGTCAGTGCCGTCACCGAATCTCGTACTGCCGTAGGGAGATCGTCGACGACCGGGTCCGCGGGATGTCCGGAGGGTTCGGCGTCGAGCCGCACCACCGTGGCAATCCGTCCGGCGATCGCGACGGTTTCCCCGTCATCGGTAGCGCTCCACACGCCGGTCGGCAGGTCGGACGCCGATGTGGGCAGCGCGATCCAGTCGACGCCGTAACCGAGCCCCTCGCTGTGGCGCGGCGCAGCGCCGAGAGCCTCGACCGACACCGGCCGCAAGGTCAGCGCGCCGACTTCGGCCACCACCATGCCCGCGGTATCGGTGAGGGTCACGGCAATCCGCTCGTCATCGTCGGCGGCATCCTGTTGCGTCACACGGACCCGAAGCGATGTCGCCCCGGTCGCATACAACGCGACGTTCTCCCACGAGAACGGGACGACAACCGCATTCGGCCGCGCGGGAGCCGAGCCGCCGAGCAGGATCGCGTGCAGCGCGGCGTCCAACAGCGCCGGATGCACCCCGAATCCCGCGGCCTCCGAGCGGGCGGGCTCGGGCAGCTCGACCTCCGCGAAGAGCTCGCCGTCGCCTCGCCACAGCGCGGTCAGGCCGCGGAACACCGGCCCGTACTCATAGCCCGATTCCGCCAGTCCCGCATACGCGTCCGCGAGCGTGATGGCCGTCGCACCGACCGGCGGCCAACTCGTTTGATCCGAGCCGAGTGTCGGCGCATCCGATCGGGCGGCGACCGTCCCGACGGCGTGGCGCACCCACTGTGCCGAATGCTCCTGTGTCGCAGCAGCAATGCGGGGACGGGAGTACACCGACACCGTGGCGGCACCGGTCTCATCCGGTCCGCTCGCCACGACCCGCAGCTCGACAGCGCCCACGGACGGCACCGGCAGCGGGGCCTCGAGCACCAGCTCCCCCACGTACGGGCAGTCGACCATCGAACCCACATGCAACGCCAGGTCCACCAGGGCGGCCCCGGGGAGCAATGCGACACCGCCGATAATGTGGTCGCCCAGCCAGGGCTGATCCGCTTGTGACAACGTGCCCGTGAATACCGCGTCCGGCGAATCCGGCAGTCGCACCATCGCGCTCAGCAGCGGATGGTCCGCATCATCGAGACCGGATTGCCGAATATCGTGCCCGCCGGTCGGGCGCAACCAATACCGCTGGTGCTGAAACGCGTACGTCGGCAGGTCCACCCGGGCCGCAGAGCGGCCCACGAACAGCGGCGTCCAGTCCACCGCCATTCCGGCGACCGCGGCCTGCGCCAGCGCGGAGACGAATTGGATCGGCTCGTCGGTCGAGCGGCGCGCGGTCGCGATCACCATCGACTCGGCCTCGACGTCCGGAGTCTCGGCAAGGCACTCGCGAGTCATCGCGGCCAGCACGGCATCCGGGCCGATTTCCAGGAACCTCCGCACACCGGCCCGTGCCAGCGTCTCGATCCCCGGCGCGAATCGCACACAACCGCGCACCTGTTCGACCCAGTACTCCGGATCGGTCACTTCGGCCTCGGCCACCAGACCCGAAACATTCGACAGCATGGGGATGTTCGGGCGGCGGTAGGTCAACCCCTGTGCGACCGTGCGGAATTCATCGAGCATCGGCTCCATCAGCGCCGAATGGAACGCGTGGCTGACCCGTAGCCGCGAGGTCCGCACACCGTCGGCCGCCAGTCTTTCCGCGATCGCCGCGATCGCTTCCGTCGTACCCGACAAGACCACCGACGACGGACCGTTCACGGCGGCCATCGACACCCGTTCCGGGAATTCGGCGAGCACCTGTGCCGCTCGATCCGCCGGCAAGGCCACGGCCAGCATGGCCCCGCCCGCCGGCAGTGCGCCCATCAACCGTCCACGCGCCACCACCAGGGTGCACGCGTCCGGCAACGACCACACCCCCGCCGCGTACGCGGCCGCCAACTCTCCGATCGAATGTCCGATCACCATGTCCGGTTCGACACCGAACGACTCGACCAGCCGGAACAACGCCACCTCGAAGGCGAACAGGGCGGGCTGGGTGAATTCCGTCCGATCCAGCAGACCCCGGCCGTTCGCGTCATCGCTCGACGAGCCACCGCGGGGATCGTCTGCCATCGCGTCGTTCTCACCGAACACCAGTTCCTTCAGCGGTCGACCCAGCAGCGGATCGATCTGCGCGCACACCTCGTCGAAGGCCGCGGCGAACACGTCGAAGGCGGCGTACAACTGCGCGCCCATTCCGGCTCGCTGCGCGCCCTGTCCGGTGAACAGGAACGCCGACATACCGGTATTCGCGTTCGCCTCGATGGCGCCGGACGCACCCGCGGACAGCTCGGCCAGACCGGCGAGCAGTTCGGCCCGGTCCCGGCCGACGACGGCCGCGCGCCGATCGAGCCGGGCACGGGAGGTCAGCAACGTGTGCGCGACATCCCACGCGTCCAGGTCAGGATGGCGAATCAGCCACTGGCGCAAGCGATCCGCCTGAGCCCGCAGGCCCGCTTCCGACCTCGCCGACACCAGCCACGGGATGGCGGCTTCGCTCCGGGGACGCCCGGCCGGTGCCGCTGGGGCAGGACGGGCGGGCGCTTCCTCCAGGATGGCGTGTGCGTTGGTACCGCTGATGCCGAACGACGACACCCCGGCGCGGCGCACGCGGCCACCGGACGGCCATGGTCGCGCCTCGGTCAACAACTCGACCGCCTCCGCCGACCAGGCCACGTGCGGGCTCGGCGCATCGATATGCAGTGTCTTGGGCAGTGTTTCGTGGCGCAGCGCCTGCACCATCTTGATCACGCCGCCGACGCCGGCCGCGGCGATGGTGTGCCCGATATTCGATTTGATCGAGCCGATGCGCAACGGTTCGCCCGCACGGTCACGCCCATAGGCGGCGATCAGGGCATGCGCCTCGATCGGATCGCCCAGGGTCGTTCCGGTGCCGTGCGCCTCCACCGCGTCGACATCAGCGGGCCGCAAGCCGGCATTGGCCAACGCCGCCGCGATCACTCGCTCCTGCGAAGGACCGTTGGGGGCGGTCAGGCCATTGCTCGCACCGTCCTGATTGACCGCGCTGCCGCGGACGAGGGCGAGGACATTGTGTCCGAGTCGCTCGGCGTCGGAGAGCCGCTCGAGCACCAGCACGCCGACCCCCTCGGAGAAGGCGACGCCGTCCGCCGCGGCGGCGAACGACTTGCACCGTCCATCGGCCGAAAGTCCACGTTGGCGGGAGAAATCGACGTAAAGATACGGACTGGCCGAGACCGTCACACCACCGGCCAGCACCAGCGAGCTCTCCCCCTGGCGCAGCGCCTGGCAGGCCAGGTGCAGCGAGACCAAGGACGAGGAGCATGCGGTGTCCACGGTGACGGCGGGCCCTTCGAGACCGAGGACATAGGCCACTCGGCCGGAGATCACACTCAGCGTGGTGCCGGTGAGCCGGAAACCTTCCAGCTCACCGGTCACCTGGTCCACGTACCCCGAATTGGACGCGCCCGCGAATACTCCGGTGTCGCTGCCGCGCAGCGACGTCGGGTCGATCCCCGCGTTCTCCAGCGCCGCCCAGGACGCCTCGAGCAGCAGCCGCTGCTGCGGATCCATGGCCGACGCTTCACGCGGGCCGATTCCGAAGAATCCGGCATCGAAATCCCCTGCGTTATTGAGGAATCCGCCGTTGCGGGTGTAGATGGTGCCCGGCTTGTCCGGGTCCGCGTCGAAGAGCCGCTCCAGATCCCAGCCACGATCGGTGGGAAACTCACCGATGGCGTCGGTTCCGGTGGCGAGCAATTCCCAGAGTTCGTCCGGGGATTCGACACCACCGGGGAATCGGCAACTCATGCCGACGATGGCGATCGGATCGTCGGCTCGCACCCCACGCGGAGCCGCCGCGACAGGCTCGACCACTGTTGTCGGCGCGACCTGTGCGCGCACCAGTTTCGCCACCGCCGCCACGGTCGGATGGTCGAACACCAGGGTCGAGGGCAATGTCAGTCCGGTGGCCTTGGCCAGGCGGTTGCGGAATTCCATGACACCCAGCGAATCGAAGCCGATATCACGGAACGGCTTGTCCACGGGGATCGAATCCGCCCCGTCGTGCCCGAGCACGGCCGCGGCCTGGGTCCGGATGACATCGAGGATGACGCGGTCCTGTTCGGCGACCGAGCGGCCGAGCAACTGCACAGCCAGGCCCGAATCCTCATGCATCCGGTTGTCCACGCGACGCCGCGACGGCCGCGCCACACCGCGCAGCACCGGGCGCAGGCCACCGGGACGCGCGTCGGCCAGTGCGGTCCGGTCGATCCTGGCGGCGACGAATCCGGCCTTGCCGATGGTCAGCGCCGTGTCGAACAGCGCCATTCCCTCCTGGTCGTCCAGCGGCGGGAAACCCTCGCGCCGCAGCCGGGCGAAGTCCTCCGCGTCGAGGACACTGGTCATCCCGGTACGCTGCGGCCACGGGCCCCACGCCACTGCGGTGGCGGGCAGTCCGGTCAACTGCCGGTGCCGGGCCAGCGCGTCGAGGAAGACGTTGGCGGCGGCGTAATTCGCCTGCCCCGGATTGCCGATGATGCCCGCGATGGACGAATAGAGCACGAACAGCGACAGATCGAGGTCCTTGGTCGCCTCGTGCAGATGCCACGCCGCATCGACCTTGGGCCGCAATACTTCCGCGAGACGCTCACCCGTCATCGTCTCGAACATGCCATCGGCCAGCACACCCGCGGCATGGATGACACCCGTCAACGAATGCTCCGCCGGAATCGCGGTCAAGACCGCGTCCAGCGCAGCACGGTCGGCCACATCGCAGGCGACGATATCGACGTGCGCGCCGAGCGCGCCGAGTTCTTCACCTAGCTCGGCTGCGCCGGGTGTGTCGAGGCCGCGCCGGCCCGCCAGCACCAGGCGGCGCACACCGTACTCGGTGACCAGATGCCGCGCGGCCAATGCGCCGAGTCCGCCGGTGCCGCCGGTGATCAGGACGGTGCCGTCGGCAAGCAGCGGCGTCGGCACGGTGAGCACGTTCTTGCCGATATGCCGGGCCTGGCTGATATGCCGGAACGCCTCCGGTGTGCGCCGTACATCCCACGCGGTGGTCGCGAAGGGCGTCAACGCACCGGAGTCGAACAGTCCGACGAGGGTGGTCAGAATCGCTTGCAGCCGAGCCGGATCCACCTCCAACAGCATGAAGTTGCGGTAATCGACCCCTGGGTGTTCGGCGGCCACCACGTCAGGGTCACGCCGGTCGAGCATTCCCATCTCGATGAACCGACCACCCCGCGGCAACAACCGCAATGACGCGTCCACGAACTCACCCGCCAACGAGTCGAGCACGATATCCACACCACGCCCCCCGGTCACCTCGAGGAACTTTCCCTCGAATCCCAACGACCGCGAATCGCCGATCTCGTCATCGGCAAAGCCCAACTCCCGCAGCACATCCCACTTCGGCTCACTCGCGGTGACCAACAACCGCAAACCCAGATGCCGAGCCAACTGCACCGCAGCCATACCCACACCACCGGTGGCCGCGTGCAACAGCAGAGTCTCACCAGGCTGCGCAGCCCCCAGATCGACCAAACCGTAATACGCCGTCGCATACACCACCGGGACAGCGGCGGCCTGAGCGAAGGACCAGCCGCGCGGCATCGGCGCGAGCAATCGGCGATCGACCACCGCGACCGAGCCGATGCCGGTGATGAACCCGAAAACCCGGTCCCCCGGGGCGAATTCGGTCACATCGGGTGCCACTTCGAGCACGATTCCGGCGCCTTCACTACCGATCCGGGCATCCGCGTCGGGATAGGTGCCCAACGCGATCAGCACATCGCGGAAATTGAGGCCGACCGCCCGCACACCCACCCGGACCTGCCCTGATTCGAGTCGGTCGCCGGGCGCGCCCACGTTGTCGATAAGGCTGAAGTTGTCACTGGTCAACGTCCCCTTGTCGAGCAGGGTGAGCGACCATGCCGCGTTGGTACACACTGCGGTGGCGCCGTGGAGATTTTCCGCGCCACGGTGGAGCCGTGGTGTGTGCGCCGTCCCACGCCGGACGGCCAGCTGCGGCTCGCCCTCGGTCGTCAGAACCATCGCCGCACTGCGTCGATACTCCGACCAGTCGTCGATATCGACCAGGAAGATGCGGTCCGGGTGCTCGCTCTGCGCGGAGCGCAGCAACCCCCAAGCCGCCGCCGCGGGCAGGTCTACCGGCTCACCGGGATGTACCGCCACGGCCTGCCGCGATACGACGACGACCGCGCCGTCGCCGGTCAGCCGCCGCTGCACTTGCGTCATCAGCTCCGTCACCGAATCCCGCACTGCCATCGGGAGATCGCCGTCGAAGTCCATGTCGGCGGCGTATCCGTCGAGCCGCACCACCGTGGCGACCCGTCCCGCGATCGTGACGGTCTCGGCGTCGTCGGTCCGACTCCAGGCCGCCGATGCGGTGGGATCATCGACCGCCGGAGCCAGCGCGATCCAATCGAGGTCGTAACCGGCGCTGTCGGTCCGCTGCCGCGCCACACCGAGCGCCGTGGTGGCCATCGGACGCATCGTCAACGAACCCACCTGAGCCACAACGGTTCCCGAACCGTCGGTGAGGGTCACCGCGATACGCTCATCCCCGGTGGCGGATACGCGCACTCGCGCCGTCGTCGCACCCGTCGCGTACAGCGTGACGTCCTCCCACAGGAACGGGACGGCCACCTGGCCGACCGGCGTCGCGGGTACGAAGCCGCCGAGCAGGATCGCGTGCAGTGCGGCATCGAGCAGCGCCGGATGCACACCGAACCCAGCGACCTCCGAACGCGCGGGCTCCGGCAACACCACTTCCGCGAATACCTCGCCGTCACCCCGCCACAGCGCGGTCAAACCCTGGAACACCGGGCCGTAGTCATAGCCCGATTCCGCCAGCTCCGCATACGCGTCATCGATCGGGATCTCGGTCGCCCCCACCGGCGGCCAGCCGATCGGACTCGGCTCGACGGCCGTCGTCGCCGAATCGGCGGTGATCGTCGCGACGGCATGGCGAACCCACTGTGGCGCATCGTCATTGTGCTCGGAGTCGTCGCCGATCGAACTCGTGTACACCGACACCGTGCGCGATCCGGACGCATCCGGATCGCTCGCCACCACCCGCAGTTCCACCGCATCGGTGGCCGGCACCGCAAGCGGCGCCTCGATCATCAGCTCGGCCACCTGGGAGCAGTCCACTACCGATCCCACATGCAGGGCCAGCTCCACGAGCGCGGCACCGGGCAGCAGGGCCACCCCGGCGACGGCGTGATCGGCCAGCCATGGGTGTCCGGCCTGCGACAACCGGCCGGTGAACACCAGGGAGTCCGGCAACCGCACCATCGCGCCCAACAGCGGATGTCCCGCATCGTCGAGGCCCGGGCGCCGCTCCTCCGCGCCGCCGACCGGCCGCAGCCAATAACGCTGGTGCGCAAAGGCATACGTCGGCAGCGGCACTCGCGTGGCAACCGGAGCCAATGCCCGCGGCGCCACATCGACGCCGGCGCAGTGCGCCCGCGCCAGCGCGGTGACAAGCTGTCGCGCGCCCCCGTGCTCGCGCTTCAGTGTGCCGAGAACGGCCACTCGATCGGCCATCCCGATCGAACCCGCCGTCAACTCGACACCCATTGTCAGCACCGGATGCGGGCTGATCTCGAGGAAAGCGTTCACGCCCGCGCGCTGCAGCGCCGCCACCGACTCGGCGAAGCGCACCCGTTCCCGCAGTCCGCGATACCAATAGCCGGCGTCCAGCGTCTCGGTATCGACATAGTCCGCGCCTACGGTTGAGTAGAAAGGTACCGAACCGCGCTGGGGGGCAACGCTTTCCAGCTCCCTCAGCACTCGGTCCCGGATCGACTCCACTGCATGCGAATGCGATGCGTAGTCCACCGGAATCCGTTTCGCCCAGACGCCGTCGGCCGCACAACCAGCCAGGAACTCGTCCACCGCCGAGGACTCCCCCGACACCACGGTCAGACCCGGTCCGTTCACCGCGGCGACGCACAGCCGATCACCGAAGCCGGTCAACCGCTGCTCGACCGCCTCGACGGCCGCGCCCACCGACGCCATACCGCCCGCGCCGGCGAGTTCCTCGGCGACGACCAGGGAGCGAAGGGCGACCACGCGTGCGCCATCGGCCAGCGACAGTCCGCCCGCGACCACCGCGGCCGCGATCTCACCCTGCGAATGCCCGATCACCACCGCGGGTTCCACGCCATTGGCGCGCCATACCCGCGCCAGTGACACCATCACCGCGAACAGCACGGGCTGCACCACGTCCACCCGGTCCAGCGATACCGCACCCGGCTCACCGCGCAGCACCGCAGTCAGCGACCAATCCACGAACGGTGCCAGCGCCGCCTCGCATTCGGCGATCGCGTCGGCGAAAACCTGGTCAGAAGCCAGTAACTCGGCGGCCATTCCAGGCCATTGGCTGCCTTGACCAGGGAATACGAATGCGACACGGCGCGCGACCGCGCGACCGAGGACCACGTCCTCGACGCCCTTGGCGGGCAGTTCCGCCGACTCGGCCACGGTGGCGAGCCCGGCCAGCAGCTCGGCCGAATCCCGTCCGACCACCGCGCCACGCCACTCCAACTGCGCGCGGTGACGCAGCAACGAATACGCCACGTCCGCCGTCGATTCCGGGTGCGCGGCCAGCCATTCACCGAGCCGGGCGGCCTGTGCGCGCACCGCCTCCGGGCTCGCGCCCGACAAGGTCCAGCTCAGCGGGCGTGAGCCGTCCGCACCCGAATCAGGCTCTGCCACCGTTGTTTCCGGGCGGATCGACGGCGGCGCCTCCTCCAGGATCAGGTGCGCGTTGGTGCCGCTCATCCCGAACGAGGAGACACCCGCACGACGCACCCGGTCACCGGCGGCCCATGGCTCCGACTCCGTCAATAGCCGAACCGAACCCGCCGACCAATCCACATGCGGGGTCGGCGCGTCGACATGCAGTGTTCTGGGCAGCGACTCGTGCCGCAGTGCCGCGACCATCTTGATCACGCCGCCGATGCCCGCGGCCGCGACCGCGTGGCCGATATTCGACTTCAAGGAGCCGATCCGCAACGGCTGCTCACGATCGGATCCGTACGCCGAGATCAGCGCCTGCGCTTCGATCGGATCGCCCAATGTCGTTCCGGTGCCGTGCGCCTCCACCGCGTCCACATCCGAGGGCTTCAGCCCCGCGTCGGCCAGCGCCGCCGCGATCACCCGCTCCTGGGAAGGACCGTTCGGCGCGGTCAGACCATTGCTCGCACCGTCCTGATTGATCGCACTGCCACGCACCACGGCCAAGACGTCGTGACCGAGGCGCCGGGCGTCGGCAAGGCGCTCGACGACCAGCACGCCCACGCCCTCCGACCAGGTCACACCGTCCGCCGCGGCGGCGAAAGGCTTGCACCGGCCATCGGCCGCGAGCCCCCGCTGGCGGGCGAAATCGACATACAGCGTCGGGCTCGCACCGATACTCACCCCGCTCGCGAGCACCAGGGATGCCTCGCCCTGGCGCAGCGCCTGACAGGCCAGATGCAAGGCGACCAGCGACGACGAACACGCGGTATCGACCGTGACCGCGGGACCCTCCAAACCGAAAAGGTAAGCGATACGGCCGGATATCACGCTCTGCGCGGTCCCGGTCAGGCGGAAGCCCTCGTACTCGCCGGTCACGCCACGGGAGTAACCGGATGAGCTCGCGCCGACGAACACCCCGGTATCGGTGCCGCGCAGCGAGACCGGGTCGATGCCGGCATCCTCGAGGGCCTCCCAGGACACCTCCAGCATCAACCGCTGCTGTGGATCCATCGCGGCCGCCTCACGCGGCCCGATGCCGAAGAATCCCGCGTCGAAGGCGCCCGGTTCGGCCAGGAATCCGCCTTCTCGGGTGTAGACGGTGCCCGGCTTGCTCGGATCCGGATCGAACAGCCGCTCCAGATCCCAGCCACGGTCGGCGGGGAAGGGGGTGATCACATCCCGTTCCGCCGCGACGAGCTCCCACAGGTCGTCGAGCGATCCGACGCCACCCGGGAAGCGGCAGCCGATGCCGACGATCGCGATCGGCTCGTCGGAGCGGGTGCGGCGGGTGACCCGCCGCGTATGGAGATCGACGCCTTCGAGCCGCGAGCGGACGAGCCGGGCCACCGCGGTCGGTGTCGGATAATCGAAGATCAGCGTCATCGGCAGCTCGACGCCGGTGGCACGAACCAGTTGATGGCGCAGCTGCTGGCCGCTCAGCGAATCGAATCCGATGGCGGTGAACGGCAGGTCCGGATGCACGGCCTCGGACGAATCATGACCGAGCACCGCCGCGGCCTGTTCGGCCACGACCGCGAAAACCAGTGCGTCCCGTTGATATTCGGGCGCGGCGAGCAGCCGCGGCGCCAGCGGGCCCGACACGATCGCGTGCCGCCGGCGTGCCGGAGAAGCGCCGCGCGGCGGCGCATCCGCGACGGCGGACGCCGGCGGTTCGACCGACGTCAGCACCAGTCGCTCGATGGTCAGGACCGGCGCGCCGTCCTCGGCCACCGCCATGACCCGGACGCTGTCCGCGCCCACCTGGTCGACGCGGACCCGTACCGCTTCGGCGCTCGCGCGGTGCAGTCGAATATCGTTGCAAGACAACGGCATGCGAAGTGCGGCCACATCGCTGAGCCGGTCGGCGGCGGTGTGCAGCATCGCGTCCAGCAGTGCCGGGTGAACGCCGTAACGGGCGCCGCGATCACGAACGGACTCGTCGAGCGATACCTCGGCGAACACATCATGGCCACGCCGCCAAGCCGCCGTCACCCCCTGGAACGCAACACCGTAATCCGAGCCACACTCGGCCAACCGGTCGTAGAGTTCATCGACGGCCACGGATTCGGCTGCCGTCGGCGGCCATTCGGCATCCACCGCAGGATGCGCCGGATCCGGTTGCGGGGCAAGCACACCGGTCGCGAACTGCCGCCATTCTCGGCCGCCTTCGGAGACCGCGCCGTCCGACCGACGATCGGTAGGAAACACCGGGCTGTCGGGTCGGGCATAGATCGTGAAGCTCCGCCGTCCTCGATCGTCGGGGGCCGCTACGCGCACCTGAACATGCCACGCCGCGACCGGCGATGTCAGCGGCGTGGAGAGCCGCAGTTCTGGTACCGCACCGGCGCCGACACGCGCGCCGACGCTCACTGCGACGTCGAGCCAAACGCTCGCGGGCACCACCGGCGTCCCGAAGACGACGTGGTCGGCGAGCCAGGGGTGGGTGTCGAGCGCGAGGCGGCCGGTGAACAGCCAATCGTCACCGTCGGCCATCGGGACCGCGGCGCCGATCACCGGGTGGTCGGCCGTGATCAGTCCGGCCCGGCTCACATCGCCCGGTCCCATACCTGTCCCGGCCATCGGCGTCCAGCACTGCCTGCGCTGGAACGCGTATGTCGGAAGCTCGACCCGAGAAGCCTTCGGAGCCAACAGCTCCGATGCCACGTCGATGCCCACGCAGTGGGCGCGAGCCAGTGCGGCCGCGAACTGTGCCGGACCGCCATTGCCACGCCGCAGGGTCCCGATGGCGACCACCTGATCGGCCATGCCGATCGAATCAGCGGTCAACTCGACCGCAGTAGCGACCACCGGATGCGGGCTCGTCTCGACGAAGGCGTTCATCTCCGAGCGCAGCAGCGCCTCGATGGCCTCGGCGAACCGCACCGGTTCCCGCAGTCCCCGATACCAGTACCCGGCATCCAGCCCGGCCGTATCCTCGAATCGCGCGGTCACCGTCGAAAAGAACGGAATGGAACCGGTTTTCGGCTCGATCGGCGCCAATTCGTCCAGCACACGATCCCGAATGCGCTCGACCGCCGCCGAATGCGACGCGTAATCGACCGGAATCCGCTTGGCCCACAGCCCGTCGGCCGCACACGCGGCGACAAAATCGTCCAACGCGGCCGACTCGCCCGATACGACCGTCTGTCCCGGTGCATTCACCGCGGCGATCGACAATCGATCGCCGAACTCGGCCAAGCGGTGCGCGACGGCTTCCGCGGTGGCGCCGACCGACGCCATGCCGCCCGATCCCGCCAGCACGTCGGCGACCGCCCGCGACCGTACCGCGACGACCCGCGCGCCGTCGGCCAGCGACAGTCCGCCCGCGACCACCGCCGCCGCGATCTCGCCCTGCGAATGCCCCACCACCGCAGCGGGTTCCACGCCGGCCGCACGCCACATCCGCGCCAGCGACACCAGCATCGCGAACAGCACCGGCTGCACCACATCGACGCGATCCAGCGACGCGGCTCCCGGCGTCCCGCGCAATACCTCGGTCAACGACCAGTCCACCCACGGCGCGAGCGCCGATGCACAGTCCGCGATGGACTCCGCGAACACCCCACCCGCGGACAACAACTCCGCGCCCATCCCCGCCCATTGACTCCCCTGCCCAGGAAAGACGAAGACGACCCGGCGGGATGCGCTACGAGCGGTCACCGCGTAGGGCTCGGCCTCGCCCGATGCCGGGGTCGGATCGATCAGCGCCGACAAGCCGCCGGCCAACGTTGTTACGTCGTGCCCGACCACAGCGCCCCGCCACTCCAACGGTGTGCGGGCAGTGGCCAGCGAGTACGCCACCTCCGCGGCACCGGCTTCGGGATGGACGCTCAACCACTCCCGCAACCGAGAAGCCTGGTCGCGCAGTGCCTCCGGGCTTCGGCCGGACAACAGCCATGCCACGGGAATCGAGCCGTCCACGTCCGCATCGGCGGCCACGACGGGCGCTTCCTCCAGAATCACGTGCGCGTTCGTTCCACCCATACCGAACGACGACACGGCGGCGCGGCGCACTGACGCATCGACGGCGCGCGCATCGGCTGGAGCCGCGCCCTCGCTCAGTGCGGTATTCGACGCACTGCCCGGTTCGGGCGTGGCAGGCCAGTCCTGCGCGACGGTCTGTACCCGCAGACCCAACGCATCCAGCGGAATACGCGGATTCGCTCGGCGAAAGTTCAGGCTGGGCACCAACTCTCGATGCCACAGCGACAGCGCAGTCTTGATGAGCCCGGCGATACCCGCCGCAGCTTCGAGATGCCCGATATTGGTCTTCACCGAACCGACCGCGAGCGACTCACCCGCGCGCCGGCCGCCACCATAGGTCTCGCCGAGCGCGGCCGCTTCCACAGGATCACCGGCGGGCGTACCGGTGCCGTGCAACTCGACGTAGCTCACCGATGCCGGCTCCACCGCCGCCGCCGCGAGCGCGGCCCGGATGACCGCCGTCTGCGCCGTGACGCTCGGCGCGCTCAACACTTGGCGCTCATTGCCGTTGTTGACCGCACTGCCGCGGATCACCGCGTAGATCCGGTCCCCGTCGGCGATGGCCCGCGCCAGTGTTTTGAGCACGACGATGCCACCGCCCTCGCCGCGCACCGTGCCATCGGCAGTCTCGTCAAAGGTATGACACTTACCCGACGGTGAATGCGCGCCGAACTGTTCGTAGCGCTCACCGCTCAATGGCGAGAGGATGAGATTCAGTCCACCCGCGAGCGCCACCTCGCACGCACCGGTGCGCAGCGATTCGCAAGCCAGATGCACGGCGACCAGCGATGACGACTGCCCGCTGTCGACCACCAGGCTCGGACCGGTGAAGCCGTAGTAATTGGAGATGCGATTGGCGGCGACACCTCGCCCCACGGCCCATAGTGAATGCCTGCCGATACCCGCTTTCCCCTGTGCGGCAAGCATTTCGGCGAAATCGGTGCCCGCGCTGCCCAGGAAGACACCCACCCGCGCACCAGCACGGTCGCGATAAGCCGCGTCCTCCAACGCCTCCCAGCTCAACTCGAGCCCGAGCAACTGCTGCGGATCGATCGAACGTGCCTCATTGGGCGGCACACCGAAGAAGTCGGCATCGAATTCCGTTGCGGTAGGCAGGAAACCGGCCGTCTCCTCGATACCGGGCCGGTCCGCCGGAGCGGAGCCCACGGCGTCACGGCCGTCGCGCAGCAACCGCCAGAACTGCTCGATATCGGCAGCGCCCGGCATCCGGCACGCCATTCCGACAATGGCGATCTCTTGGGAAGGTTCGAACATTGGATTCCTCTATCTCGCCGTATTCGATGCCAGGGATGGCGATTTGGCACTCGTTCGCGCGGCGAGCCAGCGCCGTATCTCGACCGCCGCCGCGGCCGAGGCCGCGCCGATGATCGAGAAATGATCCGCGTCGATCTCGACCGTCTCGCAGGTATGCAGCCAGGCGGCCACCGGTTCGGCGAGATCCAACCCTGGCAATGGGGTCGCGGCCCGCAGATCGAACGTCGGCGCGGCGATCGGCAACGGTTGCCGTTCGTCGAATATCTGCGCGTATTTCGCCATCGCGATCAGGCCGTGATCGGTGATCTCGGTGATCTCGCTGTCGAGCTCGAGCACCGCGCCGATCGCGCTGACAAGCACCTCGCGACTCTGCTCTGGATCGGCGGGCGAATAGGTGTCGAGCAATATCACCGCCGCGGCCGGGCGGCCGTCGCGTTCCAGCCGGTGCGCCAGCGCGTGCGCGATCGCACCACCGGCCGAATAGCCGACGAGCACGATCGGCCGGGCAGCACCGATGTCCGCGACGGTCGCGGCCAGGCTGTCCAGCAACGCGTTCCAGGACGCGGGCAGCAGCTCCCCGGGCCGGGTACCCGGCAGACGCAGCGCCGCGACGGTGTGGTCGGCGCCCAATTCGCGCGCCAGTCCGCCGAATTGGTGCGGGCCGGTGCCGACCACGAACGACGGGACACAGATGATCGCCGGGCCGGATGTGCCCCTGCTCAGCGGTATCGGCGTCGGCCGGACGGGCAATTCGGCAGCGGTCGCGAAGGTTTCGACGAGCATGGCGCTCTCGCGCAACATCGGCAACGCCGCACCGACCCGCCCGCGCCGGTGCGCGGCCAGTACCAGATCGGTGAGCCCGCCGCGCGTGCCGGGCGTTCGGGACACCGGAGCCGCAGGGCGAACCGTCGTGGCGGACGCCTCGACGGCGGGGTCCAGGATTTCGGTCATCCGGGAATCGAGATACTCGGCCAGTCCGCGCGCGGTGGGGTGATCGAAGACGAGGGTGGACGGCAACGGCAACCCGGTTGCCTTGGTCAGCCGGTTGCGGAACTCCACGCCCGCAAGCGAATCGAAGCCCAGCTCGGTGAACGGAGCCGACGGATCGATCATGTCCCCCGACCCGTGTCCGAGACTCGCGGCGACGTGCTCCCGGACGACGGCGAGCACCACGTCGGCACGTTCGGATTCCGGGGTCGCGGCCAGCCGCTGTGCCAGCGACGCCCCGCTTTCGGCGCGGCGTGGCGCCGCGGTGACGAGCGAGCTGAGCGTTCTGGGCAGCGCGCCCGAGGCCGCCTGGGCAGCGAGGGCAGGCAGGTCGAATCGCACACCGACGATCGCCGGGACACCGGCGGCCATGCTCGCGTCGAGCAGCGCCATGCCGTACCGGTCGTCGACCGGAACGAGGCCCTCTCGGCGCATTCTGGCGAAGTCGGCGGCCGAGAGGGTGCGGGTCATACCGTCGGCGCCGCGCCACGGTCCCCACGCGATGGACGTGGCGGGCAGGCCGTCGCGGTGCCGCCGCCGGGCCAGCGCGTCGAGGAACCCGTTCGCCGCCGCATAGTTGGCCTGGCCCGGGCTGCCGATCGTTCCTGCGAACGAGGAGTAGAGCACGAACATCGACAGATCCAGATCCTTGGTGGCCTCGTGCAGATGCCAGGCCGCGTCGACCTTGGGTCGCAGCACCCTCGCCAGCCGCTGCGGGGTCAGATCGGCGAGTAGACCATCGGCCAGCACGCCCGCCGCGTGGACGACGCCGGTCAACGGATGTTCCGGCGCGATGGTCGACAACAGTTCGTCCAGCGCCGCCCGGTCGGCGACATCGCAGGCGACCACGTCCACCCGTGCGCCGAGCATGGTCAATTCGGCCACCAGGTCGGCGGCGCCCGGCGCGGCCGGACCGCGCCTACCCGCCAACACAAGCCGGCGCACACCGTATTCGGCGATCAGGTGCCGAGCGGCCACGGCGGCCAATCCACCGGTGCCGCCGGTGATCAACACCGTGCCGTCGGACCGAGGCGTCGAGACGATCGCAGCCGCAGTGTCGGTGCTGCCGCGACTCAATCGCGGCACATACGAAATGCCCGCACGCAGCGCCACTTGCGATTCGTCGGTGTCGGCCAGCACCGCGGCGACGCCGATGCGGTAATCCAGCCAGCGGTCCACGTCCACGATCGCGATGCGCCCCGGGTTCTCGTGCTGACCGCTGCGCAGCAGACCCCATACGGCTGCGGCGGCGAGATCCACCGGCTCGTCGGCATGCACGGCGACCGCGCCATGGGTGACCACGACAACCCGCTCGTACCGCATCAGCAGGGCGCCGACGCGCGACGTTACCTCGGCGAGCCGACCGTGCACGGATTCGGGCAGGTCGACATCCGTGATCGCTTCCGGCAGCCGGATCACGGCAACCGAACTTCCCGCGACGGCCACGGTTTCGCCGTCGTCGGTAAATGCCCATAGTTCGTCGGTACCGGCCGGTGCGGCGGGTGCCGTGACCCATCGCAGCTGGTACCCGCCGCGACCCGCCGCGACGGCGCCTGCCGCGTCCAGCGCGGCGATCGGAATCGGGCGCATGGTCAATGCCGCGACCTCGAGTACCGGCACACCATGGGAATCGCTGAGCGTCACCGCGATTCGCTGATTGTCCGACGCACTCGAATCCGGATCGGCCGCGCGCAGCCGGACCCGGACCGACCCGGCGCCGACGGCACGCAGATCCACGTTCTCCCACGAATAGGGCACGACGATTTCGCCATCGGCGCCCTCCGCGGTCAATCCGGTGAAGCGAATCGCGTGCAATGCCGCGTCCAGCAGCGCGGGATGCACTCCGAACCGGCCGGCCGACGACTGCTCCGGCAGGTTCACCTCGGCGAAAACCTCACCGTTGCCGCGCCACAGCGCGGTGAGTCCTTGGAACAACGGTCCGTGCCCGTAGCCGCGCTCGACCAGATCGGGATAGAGGTCGCCGATATCCACCGGCTGTGCTCCGGCTGGCGGCCAGTTCGCCAGCACCGAATCGGATGGAGCCGAAACCGGTTGAGCGACGAGGGATCCGGTCGCATGACGAACCCATTCGGCCGATTCCGGCGCGCCATTTCGCTGTGCACGCGAGTACACCGACACAACCCGCGCGCCGGTGGTATCCGGCCCGGCCGCCATGACCCGCAATTCGACCGCACCGTTCGGCGGCACCATCAGCGGTGCCGTGACGACGAGTTCGGCCAAGCGCGGGCTGCCCACCATGGCACCGACGTGCAGTGCCAGTTCGACGAATCCGGTGCCCGGCAGCAGCACCGTGCCACCGATCACGTGATCGGCCAGCCAGGGGTGGCTGGACAACGACAGCCGTCCGGTCAGCACCACCCCTTCGGAGTCCGGCAGCCATACCGCCGCACTCAACAGCGGATGCGCCACGCTGTCCAGACCGGAGCCGCGGACATCCCCGGTGTCGGCGGCAGCGGCCAGCCAATAGCGTTGATGTTGGAACGCATAGGTGGGCAAGGTGATTCGTCGCGTCGCACGCCCGCCGAACAGCGACCGCCAGTCGACATCCGTGCCCGCGGTGTGCACCTGAGCCAGGAAGGTCACCAGCCGGACCACTTCATCGGCTCCGCGACGGCTGGCCGCACACACCAGCCAGGCGGCCGAAGTATCGGCATCGTCGTCCAGACACTGACGGGTCATAGCCGTCAGCACAGCGTCGGGGCCGAGCTCGAGGAAGCGCCGTACGCCACTGTCGGCGAGCAACCGGATCCCGGGGGCGAACCGGACCGCGGCGCGCACCTGCTCGACCCAGTAGCCGGGGTCGGTGAATGCCTCGCCCATCGCGCCGGTCACATTCGACACGATCGTCAGCAACGGCTGCCGGTAGGTCACTTCCGCGGCGACGGAACGGAATTCGGCCAGCATGGGTTCCATCAGTGCCGAATGGAACGCGTGACTCACCCGCAATCGCGTCGTTGTGTGACCGGCGCTCGAGAACACCCGCTCGACGTCATCGACGGCGTCGGCGGCACCGGAGACCACCACCGCGTCGGGGCCGTTGATCGCCGCGAGCGACACCCGACCGCCGTAGTCCGCGAGTACCCGTGCCGCCTCCGCTTCGGACACCGCGACCGCGAGCATCGCGCCGCCCTGGGGTAACGCACCCATCAATCGACCACGCGCCGCCACCAACGCGCACGCATCCCGCAGCGACCACACCCCGGCCACATACGCCGCGACCAACTCGCCGATCGAATGCCCGATCAGCACATCCGGTGTCACACCGAACGATTCCACCAACCGGAACAACGCCACCTCGAACGCGAACAACGCGGGCTGCGTCCACTCCGTCCGATCCAGCACGCCTTCCGGATCAGCGAACATCACCTCCCGCAACGATCCGCCCACGAGAGGGTCGAACTCGGCGCACACTTCGTCCAAGGCGGAGGCGAATACCGGGAACGCCTGATACAGCTCCGACCCCATACCGATCCGCTGTGCCCCCTGACCGGTGAACACGAATGCCGTCCGACCCCCGACAGGTCTTCCGGATCCGACTGACGCCGACGCCGAACCGGACGAGAGGTCCGCCAATCCGGAGAGCAGTTGCTCGCGGTCCCGGCCGACGGCGACGCCGCGCCATTCCAACTGCGCACGCGTATTGATCAACGACTGCGCCACGCTCAGCGCATCGGCATCCGGGTGGTCGAGCAGCCACGTCCGCAGCCGGTCCGCCTGGGCCCGCAGACCGGCCTCGGATCTCGCCGAAACCAGCCATGCCGCCACCTCGGCGGCCGGGGATACCGGCTCGCCGGACGACACGCCCTCGTGCCGGGTGAGCGCGGGCGCTTCCTCGACGATCACGTGCGCATTGGTGCCGCTGATACCGAAGGACGAGACGCCCGCACGCCGCACCCGCTCCCCCGCGCGCCACGGCTCCGCCTCGGCCAGCAGCCGCACCGCGCCCGCGGACCAGTCCACATGCGGCGAGGGCGTACCCAAATGCAAAGTCTTCGGCAATATCTCGTGCCGCAACGCCTGCACGATCTTGATCACGCCACCGACACCCGATGCGGCGACCGCGTGGCCGATATTCGATTTCAGCGAGCCGATCCGCAGCGGCTCGGCTCGATCCTGGCCGTACGCCGCGATCAACGCCTGCGCCTCGATCGGATCGCCCAGCGGCGTACCGGTCCCGTGCGCTTCCACGGCATCGATATCGGCGGGCGCCAACCCGGCCGCCGCCAGGGCCGCCGCGATCACCCGCTCCTGTGACGGACCGTTCGGCGCGGTCAGACCGTTCGAGGCGCCGTCCTGATTCACCGCCGAACCCCGGATCACGGCAAGGACGTTGTGGCCCGCTTGCCGTGCGTCGGAAAGACGCTCGACGACCAGGACACCCACACCCTCGGACCAACCGACCCCGTCGGCGTCGGCGGAGAACGACTTGCATCGCCCATCGGGGGAAAGACCACGCTGACGTGCGAAGTCGATGTAGAGTTCCGGACTGCCCGAGATGGTGACGCCGACGGCCAGAGCCATCGACGTTTCGCCGTTGCGCAAGGCCTGACAGGCCAGGTGCAGCGCCACCAGTGACGATGAGCACGCCGTATCGACCGTCATCGCCGGTCCCTGCAGACCGAACACGTAGGCGATCCGGCCGGAAATCACGCTGTCGGAGTTGCCGGTCATCCGGAAACCCTCGTGTTCGCCGACCACCCGCTCGACATAGCCGGACGGGGTGGCGCCGACGAACACTCCGGTGTCGCCGCCGTGCAATGCCACCGGGTCGATCCCCGCGTCTTCCAACGCCTCCCAGGCGGCCTCCAGGGAGAGCCGCTGCTGTGGGTCCATGGCGGTGGCCTCACGCGGGCTGACGCCGAAGAAGCCGGCATCGAAAGCGCTTACGTCGGTAAGGAATCCGCCTTCGCGGACATAGGTGGTGCCCGGCTTGTCCGGGTCCGGGTCGAACAGGCGCTCGAGGTCCCAGCCACGGTCGGATGGGAAGGGCGTGATCGCGTCCGTGCCCGAGGCCACCAGTTCCCACAGCTGATCCGGCGATGCGACACCACCGGGGTAGCGGCAGCTCATCCCGACGATGGCGATCGGCTCGTCCGTCCGCGCTCGGCGGGCGCTGCGCTTCGGTCGGCGTTCGGTACTGGCCGCATCATCCAATTTGGACACGATGAACGTCGCAACGGCATGCGCGGAGGGGTAATCGAAGACCAGGGTGGATGGCAGTGCCAAACCCGTGGCCTTGGCGAGCCGGTTGCGGAACTCCACCCCGGCCAGTGAGTCGAAGCCGAGCTCGGTGAACGGAAGCGCCACATCGATCGCGGCATCGGAGGTGTGACCGAGCACGGCCGCCGCCTGTTCCCGGACTATCGTCAGGGCCACCTCGTCACGTTCGGCAGCCGACGCCGAGGCCAGCCTGCCCACCGGCGTACCGGTCTGTCTGCGGGCGGACCCGGACGCGGAGACCAAGGGACTCAGAATCTTCGGCAGTGCACCGGCCTCGGCCTGCTCCGCCAATCCGGTCGTATCGAACTGTGCGCCGACTACCACGCCGGAGCCGGCGACGAGCGCCGCGTCGAACAGCGCGAGGCCCTCGGTGTCGGCGATGGCGCGAAAACCCAACCGCCGCAACCGCGCCAGTCCGGCCGCACCGAGTTCGCCGGTCATACCGCTGCCCGCGTGCCACGGCCCCCAGGCCACTGCCACACCGGGCAGGCCCCGCTGACGTCGGAGCCGGACGATCGCGTCCGCGAAGGCATTCGCCGCCGCGTAGTTGCCCTGCCCGGGCGAACCCGCGACTCCCGCGACCGAGGAGAACACCACGAACGCGGACAACTCCGCGGCGCGCGTCAGGTCGTGCAGCAGCCACGTCCCGTCCACCTTCGGAGCGAACACGCGATCCACCTGCTCGCCGGTCAATGTCTCGATGGTTCCGTCGTCCACGACGCCCGCCGAATGGACGACGCCGGAGAGCGGGAACTCCGCGGGGATCGCGGCCAGCACCGCCTCGAGGGCGGAGCGATCGGAGATATCGCAGGCCGCCACGTCCACCTCGGCACCCAGCGCGGAGATCTCCGCGACCAGTTCCGCCACCCCCTCGGCATCGCGACCTCGCCGCGAGACCAGCAGCAGCCGACGCACGCCGTGTTCGGCGACCAGGTGCCGCGCCACGAGCGCGCCCAACCCGCTGGTACCACCGGTCACCAGGACCGTCCCCGCGCCGAACGACATCGCTGCCGCATCCGATGCGGGCTCGCGCCGCAACCGCGGCATCGCCAAGCGACCGGATCGCACCGCCACCTGGGGTTCACCCGTCGCCAGCACGGCCGACACCATCTCGGCGTCGATCTCGCCATCGCGGTCGAGCAATACCATTCGGCCGGGATGTTCGGCCTGGGCGCTGCGCACCAATCCGGCCACGGCCGCGGCCACCGGATCGGATGACTCGTCCGGCAGGCCAATGGCGTTGCGCGTCACCACAATCAGCCTGGTCTCGGCGAGCCGCGCATCCGACAGCCACGAGCGCAACAGCTCGATGGCCGCTTTCACCGATCGGCGACCCACCTGCGCGGCATCCGCGCCGCCGAATTCGGCGGCGTCGACCAGCCAGACAGCCGCGTCGGCGACAATATCGGCTGCGGCGAGTTCACCAACGCCCGCGACGTGATCATCGATCCCCGCCATGATCTGGTCACCGAGTACCACCATCGACGACACCGGCGTCGACGACACCGACGGCACGGACGCCCACTCCACGCCATAGAGCACGGGCAGTGCGCCACCGGCGCGCACGCGCGCCACGGTGCGGCGTTCGACCGGGTGCACCACAAGGGAATCCGCGCTCAGCACCGGTTCGCCCGTTGTATCGACCACGTCCAGTCGAATCCGATAGCCGCCTGAACGCTCGGCGCGCACGCGGACCGGTCCGGAACCCGTCCGCGCCATCCGCACACCGGCGAACGACACTGGCAACGGCAACCTGCCCTCGGGAATGTCGTCCATTACGAAGTCGAGCGCGGGATGCAGGCATGCGTCGAACAACGCCGGGTGAATACCGAACCCGGCCACCTGCCCGGCCGCGGTCTCGTCCAGCGACACCTCCGCGAATACCTCGTCGCCGCGCCGCCACATCGCGCGCACTCCGAGGAATGCCGGACCGTATTCGAGACCGAGATCGGCGATCCGCCGGTACAGCTCCTGCTCGTCGAGCTGCTCGGAACCCGCTGGCGGCCAGTCGAATTCATCCCAGATCGGCGGTATGTCCGCGGCGTCCGCGGCGGCGAGTACGCCACGGGCATGCGGCACCCACGCGTCGACCGCATCGGTGCGCTCGGTCCGGGAGAAGACCGTGAAATGCCTGCGCCCGTCCGGCTCGGCCTCGCCGACCGCGATCTGGAGATCGACCTGGTCCGCACCGAGCGCCAGCGGAATATCCAGGGAGATCTCCTCGACGAGTCCGACGCCGAGCCGGACGCCGATGGTGGAGGCCAATTCCAGATACGTCGTCGCCGGGACCACCGCGGTCCCGAAGACCTGGTGATCGGCGACCCACTGGTGCGCCGCATCGGACAGCTTTCCGGTGAAGAGCCATTCGTCCTTGCCCGCCACCGGGACCGCATCCGTCAGAATCGGGTGGTCCGAATTGCCCGACATCACCGCGTGATTCGGTTGGAGCCAGTAACGCTGGTGCTGAAACGCGTACGTCGGCAAGGACACTCGCGCCGGATACCGGTCGGCGAACAGCGGTGACCAGTCGACATCGATGCCCGCGTTGTCGGCCTGCGCGAGGAAGGTCAGCACCTGCGTCACCTCGTCGGCGCCGCGCCGGCCCGATGCGGCAACCAGCGACTTGGCTTCGATGTCGGCAGGCAGGCACTGACCGGTCATCGCCGTCAGCACGGCGTCGGGGCCCACTTCGAGGAATCGGCGAACACCCGCGTCCACCAGGGTATGCACGCCCTCGGCGAAACGAACCGTGTCGCGCACGTGGCCGACCCAGTAGATCGGTTCGGCATGCGCCTCGCCCGCGACGACGCCGAAGACGTTGGACACGACCGGTAGCAGCGCGGCGCGGTAGGTGAGCCCGACGGTGACCGCTTCGAGATCCGGCAGCAGCGGATCCATCAACGCGGAATGGAAGGCGTGGCTGACCTGCAACCGCGACATCTTGATCTGTGCCGCGGCGAATGTCGCCGCCAATTCCGTGATGGCCGCCTCGGTGCCGGAGACCACGATCGAGGACGGCGCGTTCACCGCTGCGATCGATACCTTCTCACCGAACGGCGCGATGGCCTCGGCCACCCGCTCTTCCGTGGTCGCCACGGCCAGCATCGCGCCGCCTTCGGGTAACGCACCCATCAGCCGACCGCGCGCGACCACCAACGCGCACGCATCCTCGAGCGACCACACCCCCGCCACATACGCGGCCACCAACTCACCGATCGAATGCCCGATCAACACATCCGGTGTCACACCGAAGGACTCGATCAACCGGAACAGCGCCACCTCGAACGCGAACAAACCAGGCTGGGTGAACTCCGTGCGATGCAACAACTCACCATCACCGCCACCGAACACAACCTCGCGCAACGAAACACCCGGCGAGAATGCACCCAGCAACCGGTCGAACTCAGCACACAACTCATCGAACACCGCAGCGAAAACCGGGAACGCCGCATACAACCCCGCCCCCATACCCACCCGCTGTGCACCCTGCCCCGTAAACAGGAAGGCGACCTTCCCCCGCACCGGCATGCCCTCGGCCACGTTCGACGAGGCCGAGCCAGCCGCCACCTCGGCCAACCCCGCCAGCATGGCGTTTCGATCGGCGGCGACGATCGTCGCCCGATGCTCCAATCGGGCTCGGGTGGTCAACAGCGCATGGGCCACGTCCACCGGCTCCGCCTCCGGATGCGCGGAGACCCAAGCATGGAGTCGAGCCGCCTGGGCACGCAGTCCCGCTTCGGATTTCGCCGATACCAGCAGCGGCAGCTTGCCCGCCGCCACCGGCGGCGTACCCGACGGGACCGGCACCACAGCGCGTTCCGGTGCTTCGGGTGCTTCTTCGACGATGATGTGGGCGTTGGTGCCGCTGATACCGAAAGAGGACACCCCCGCGCGCCGCACCCGGTCCACCGAGGCAGGCCACGGATGCGCCTCGGCCAGAATCCGCACCGACCCCGCAGACCAATCCACATGCGGCGACGGCGCATCCACATGCAACGTCTTCGGCAACATCTCATGCCGCAACGCCTGCACGACCTTGATCACCCCACCCACACCCGCAGCCGCCTGCGAATGCCCGATATTCGACTTCAACGAACC
>NZ_JBSGEQ010000056.1:0-41873 GCF_053602975.1 Nocardia sp. NPDC004278 | reverse complement strand
GCGTGCGGGGGTGGGTGTCCGCGCCCCCTTTTTGTCTCGCGTCCGCGCCGTCGAGACTCGCGCCTGCGGCGCATGCGCTTCGACGACTCGGACGCGAGACGGGCCGCGGACGGTCGCTCGTAAGACTCGCTCCGTGGGGGTCGGCTCGAGCGGGAAGGTTCGGCATCGGATGTATGTCCGTCCAACTGCTGCGGCTTGTGCTTGCGGTGCATGCCCTTTCTATGGCGCGGACGCGAGACAGGGCGCGGACGGTCGCTCGTAAGACTCGCTCCGTGGGGGTCGGGGTGCGGCAGCGGTCCGATTCAAGCGGCGTGTGCCGACAACCAGTTTCGCCAGTCGGCGACCAGATCGGTGCGGCTGGTGCCGAGGACATCGCGCATGATGCGGTCCTCGCTGGCCGGGTCCTGTTTGCTTGCGGCGATGCGGCGGTAGAGCTCGACCAGGCGTGATCGGTCGAACTTGTCGGCGATGAATGCGCAGACCGACCAGCCCTGCTCATAGGCCGCGACGGCGCTGGTTCCGGCGAAATCGACGTCGGCCGGGAGATCGCGCGGGATATCCCCGGCGCGGACCCGGGTGGCCACCGTCGGCGCGATATCGGCGAAGCGGTGTCCGGTGCCGAGGTGGGCCACGAATTCGGCGAAGCCCTCGAGCATCCACTGCGGTGCGCCGTCGACGGTCTGGGCGCGGGCCGCGATGTGGGTGAGTTCGTGACGCAGCAGCGTGCGCATGCCGTCGCGGTCGAGGCGGCGTCCGGCGTCGGCGCTGAAGACGACGCGCTGCCCGGTCGGCTGGGTGCCCGGCACGAACGGGTCGGCGACCGAGGCCGCGGCGACATCGGCGGGCATATTGGTCGAACGCACCAGCGCGGCGAACTCCGACGGATTCGATGCGACCACCACCAGCGCGGACTGGGCCCACCCCGCACCCCAGACGTCGGTGACGGCCGTGGTCGCGGTGGCGAGTTCGCCGGCGAGGATATCGATTTCGGCCCGTTGCGCGGGATGACCGACGACCAGTGACTCCTGGTCGTTCCCGGTCGGCACCTGTTCGGTGACGAGCTGTCCGAACGGTTCGAGAGTCCGGCGGACTGCGGTCAGGCGCGCATCGTCATCGGCCGCGGCGCGCACACTGCCGATCGAAGTCGGCTGGGCCGCATGCAATTTCGGCAGTACCCAATTCGGCACCACCAGCAGTGCGCCACAGGTGCCGGTCAGCACGATCACCATCGCGACCGTGGCCACGAATTGGAAGCGTCGCCGCATGAACAACCACGTGCGGGCGCGCCGCAAGCTACTCATAGCCGATCAGTATCGCCGAGCCGAGTGATAAGGCGTCGACCCCAGGGGTGCGACGGCGACCGGAACGCCGAACGTCGACGCGTGCAGCATGAGTCCATTGCCCGCGTAGATGCCGACATGGGAGATATCGGAGTAGAAGAACACGACATCGCCGGGTTGCAGATCGTTCTTGTCCACCGGGGTGCCGTAGGAGGCCTGCTGGGAACTGGTCCGCGGCACATCCTTGCCGACCTGTTTGAAGGCCCATTGCACGAGGCCGGAGCAGTCGAACTGGTGCGGTCCGGTCGCGCCCCAGACGTACGGATCGCCGATGCGGGTGAGTCCGGCGGCCAGCGCGCTGGTGCCACTGCCGGGAACCAGGCCGTGCAACAGGGTGTCGGTATCGAATCCGGGCGGGAAGGGCGATCCGGCCAATGCCGATTTGTCCTTGGTGGACAACTGGCCCCAGGCCTCGACCACCTGCGCGATGGACCCCGACAGGACGGACCGCTTGCGCTCGAGATCGGCGCGCACCTGATCGGCCTTGTCGGAGGCGGCGCGGGCGGTGTCGGCGGCGGTGCGCGCGGACTTCTCCGCTTCGGTCGCGGCGGCGGTGGCCCGCTTATAGAGGTTGAGCTGCTCGGAGTTCTTCGCCGAGATCACGTCGATGGTGGACATCTGGTCGAGCAGCCGCTGCGGTGAATCGCTGAGCAGGACGGCGGAGAGCCGGTTGGTGCGTGCGCCCTGATAGGCGGCGATCACGGTGCGATCGATGATCGGCTGGAACTTGCGGACTTCGTCGCGCGCCGCATCGGCGGTCTGCGTGGCATCGGCGAGTTTGGCGTCGGCCTCGTGCAGGACGGCGAGTTTGGTGTCGAGATCGGCCTGTGCGCCGAGCGCCTGTTGATTGAGCTGTTCGGATTCGCGCGACAGGTCGATCATGCGCTGCACGGCCTCGCTGGCCGTGGTCGGTAGGGCGGCCGGATCGGCCCCGGCCGGACTGCCGCTGTAGAGCGCCGCGGCCAGGACTCCCGCCGCTAATGTCCCTCCCACCAGACGTTTCGTGCGATGTCTCCGGTGATGTGTCACAGCGCGCCAGGCCCGTTTCTCTCGTGAAGCGACTTCTCGCCTCCGTGAGCTGCGGCAACGTTTTCTGCGGACGCCGCAACCCGGGAAGGTCTCGATTAGGTTACGGAATGGCGTAGGTCCGTGTCCAGTAGGCCACAAAACGATCACCTATGCCATCCGGACGCCCGGCCGTCGGGACGGCCGGGCGCGGAGATCGGAAGGGTCGCTCAGAAGCGGCGAGCACCCGCGACCGGCATCGAGGAGATCGGCGCGAGCTTCACCGGGGTACCGGAGGTGGAGGCGTGGACGACATTGCCGTCCCCGGCGTACAGGCCGGAGTGGCTGCCGCCGTAGAACGACACCAAGTCGCCGGGCTGCAGATTGTCGAGGGAGACCGGGGTACCAGCGGCGAGCTGCTCACCGCTGGTGCGCGGCAGCTCCAGGCCGGCCTGCTCGTAGGACCACTTGACCAGGCCGGAGCAATCGAAGGCGTTCGGGCCCGCGGCGCCGTAGACGTACGGGGCGCCGAGCTTGCTCATCGCGGCGTCGAGGGCGACATCGCCGAGGGACTTCTTGGGAGCCAGGAAGGGCAGCGGCGCCGGGGCGCCGGGCACCTCGATGCCGGGGATACCCTGCGGGATCGGGATCTCGTTCGGAATGTCGAACGTGCCGACGCCGGGGATGGTGACCGGCTGGGCCGATGCGGGCGCGGCGGGCAGCAGGAGGGCGCCGAGCGTGGCAGCTCCGACGGCTCCGGCCGCGACGGCACGCTGTGCATGTCGCTTGACGGTGTTGGTCGCCATGGTGCGGTCCTCCCAATCTGCCCCACGACGCCGCACCCGGTGGTGCAGCGGACTTCTGTTCGGACACCGTCGGGTGGTGCGCCGGACTCCGTGAGGTCTCGAAAAGGTTACGAACGCATCACGGTGGTTTGTAAAGTCGAAGAGATCCGAAATGGCGATGCTCAACAAATTTGCCGCGGATTATGTGCGAGATATGTCACAGCAATCACGAAACAATAACGACCGGCAATTATCCGAGGGCGTTGTCGTTGCCGCCGAGCGTGGGGCCAAGTGACGGCAGTGCGTCCCAGACGCGGTGTTTCTCGGGATTTGCCCAGGTCGGAATGGTATATCGAACTGCTATCGATCGGGTGGGTCGAACCGATCGGTCTTTGCCGGCGCGTCGGTGGCAGCGCGCCGAGGGGTCGACTCCGGACCTCCGGGCGTGTCCGGCAGATTGATGCAATTTTTAAAATGATGTGACCTGCATCACTTTTTGGTGTTCTAGATCATTTTGTGGGAATCGGAGCGAAATCCTCGTCGCGCAATTCGGTATTTCCGTCGCGAAATCCGAGGTGGCGTTCCCGGGCGTTCCTGTCGTACCGAGGCCCTACGCTGCACGCCGTGCCAGATCCGACGCCGCGCCAGGCCACCGCACGGCAGCTGGCCTTCGACGAGCTCGAGACACCGCTCTACGACACCACCTTCGTGATCGTCGACCTGGAAACCACGGGCACCAGCCCGGACGGCGATGCCATCACCGAGATCGGCGCGGTGAAGGTGCGCGGCGGCGAGGTGCTCGGGGAGTTCGCGACGCTGGTGAATCCGGGGCGGGCCATCCCGCCCGCGATCGTCCAGATCACCGGGATAACCACCGCGATGGTCTACGAGGCGCCCCGGATCGAGGCGGTGCTGCCGGGTTTTCTCGAGTTCGCCAAGGGCGCGGTGCTCGTCGCGCACAACGCTCGCTTCGATATGGCATTCCTGCGCGCCGCCGCGGCTCGCATGGATACGCCATGGCCGAGCGGACCCGTGGTGTGCACGGTGAAGCTGGCACGACGCGTGCTCGCTCGCGACGAGGCACCCTCGGTCCGGCTCGGCGTGCTCGCGCCGCTGCTGGGTGCGACCACGCAGCCGAACCACCGTGCCCTCGACGATGCGCGGGCCACCGTGGACGTGCTGCACGCCCTCATCGGCCGGGTCGGCAATCTGGGCGTGCACAGCTTGACCGAACTGCTCGACTATCTGCCGAATGTCACACCGCGCCAACGTGCCAAACGGGTCCTCGCCAATGATCTGCCATCGAGTCCCGGCGTATATCTCTTCCGCGGGCCCTCGGATGAAGTCCTATATATAGGGACAGCGGTGAATCTGCGTCGCCGGGTGCGCAACTACTTCACCGGATCCGAGACCAGGGGCCGGATGAAAGAGATGGTGTCGCTTGCCATTCGGGTCGACCATGTGGTGTGCGCGCACGGCCTGGAGGCCGGGGTGCGCGAACTGCGACTCATCGTCGCGCATACCCCGCCCTATAACCGGCGCTCGAAATTTCCCAAACGCGGTTGGTGGATCACGCTGACCGAGGAACCGTTCCCCAGATTCGCGATCGCGCGCACACCGACCGCGGATGCGTTGGGACCCTTCCCTTCTCGGGCCGATGCCAACGATGTCGCACTCACCATCGCCGAGCACAGCGGCCTGCGCACCTGCACGACGCGACTGCCACGCGACGGTCGCCACGAGTGCCCGCCCGCCGTGGTCGGCGGGTGTCCGGCGGCCGTCGATGGCAGCCCTATATATAGAGAGGAATACGAACCCACTGCGGCGGCCGTTCGGGCGCTGTTCGCCGGGCATGCGGATGCGCCGCTGCGCGCCATGTTCGACCGCATCGAAACCCACTCGCACGCCGAACATTTCGAGGCCGCCGCCCGATTGCGCGACCGGACCGTCGCGGTAGTTCGCGCCCTGCAGCGCACGCAACGACTGTCCGCGGTAGCGCGGATCGCCGAATTGATCGCGGCGCATCCGGACGGTGTGGGCGGCTGGGAGTACGCGGTGATCCGGTACGGGCGGCTGGCGGGGGCGGGGACCTCGGTGCGGGGTGTGCCGCCGATGCCGGTGATCGAACGCATTGTCGCGGCGGCGGAGACCGTGCTGCCAGAGCTTGCGCCGCCGCTGCGCGGCGCGTCGCCGGAGGAGGTCGGACTGGTCATGCGGTGGCTGGGGCGGCCGGGCGTCCGGATCGTGCGCACCAGTGACGGATACGGCGAACCGATCTGCGGGGCCGGGCGCTGGGCGGGGTGGGCGGAGCTCGCCGATGCGGCTCGCGCCCAACTCCCGGAGCAGGACGCCGAACTCGCGGAGTACCGGCGCGGCGACCGCCTAGGCTGACAGCCATGATTACCGCGATCGTGATGATCCAGGCCGAGAACGCCCGCATTCCCGAGACCGCGCAGGCGGTCGCCGACACCGAGGGCGTTACCGAGGTCTATTCGTGCGCGGGCGATGTCGACCTGATCGCGATCGTGCGGGTGCGCGACCACGAGCAGATCGCCGAGGTGGTGACCGGCCGCATCGACAAAACCCCCGGCGTCGCACGGACCACCACCCACATCGCCTTCAAGTCCTACTCCAGTGCCGACATCGAAGCGGGCTTCTCACTGGGCGAATGAGCACAGCGGCCGAGGTCGGGGACCGCACTTCTCATGGGCTGGTCGCAGGGGACGGATCCGAGGAGTCCGCGCATGAGCAGGCGCGGGGCTCAGGGGACCAGGATGGAGGAGCCGGAGAAGGTCCCGGAAGCGCCGGAGAGGAGTACGGCGCTCGCTTCGCCCTTGCATCCGACCAAGGGGTAAACGGTGACGGCGGCGTCGGTGTGGTTCTCGATGGCCAAGGGGGCGGCGCTGCCGCCGATCTGCATACACCCGGACGGCGTGTGGTACACGGTGCCGTTGACGACCAGGCTGCCCTGCGCCGCGTGCGCAACGGGTCCGGTGGCAACCGCCGCCGCGATCGCCAGCACGCCTAGTGCCGCGTAAACGCCCCGCTTCATGTCTGTGCTCCTAGCCGCTAGAGACCGGCGGTGTAGGCCCGACGTCGAGCACGGGGCAACGCCGGATGCCGTCGTCACTGTAACCGCTTCGGCCGGGCGGTGCTGACCTGCGGCGCACGATATGCGTCGGGCGCGGTGCAGGTCAGTTGTCGGCGAGGGTATTGGTGAGTTTGGCCCAGCGGTCGAGGAGGGCGGCGGATTTGCCCGCGTCGATGGCCTCGGCGGCGCGTTCGATGCCCGCCGCCAGTACGTCGTGCACATCGGCGTCGGGATCGCCGATGCCACGTGACAGCTCGTAGGCGACGATGGCGGCGGCGGAGTTGAGCAGTACCGCATCGCGCACCGGGCCCGCGGTACCCGCGAATACGCTGCGCGCGACGCCCGCATTGACCTCGGCATCGCCGCCGCGCAGCGCGTCCAGATCCACCCGGGCGATGCCGATGCGGGTCGGGTCGATGGTCGTCTGCCGCAGTTTTCCACCCGATACCACCCATGCGTCGGTGGTATCGGAGGTGGTGATCTCGTCGAGGCCGTCGTTACCGCGCACCACGATGGCACTGGCGCCACGTTCGGCGAAGACCCCGGCGATCACCGGAAGCAGATCGGGAAACGCGCAGCCGACCAGCCCGGCCCGTGGTTGCGCGGGGTTGGTGAGCGGGCCGAGCACATTGAAAACGGTGGGGATGCCGATTTCCTTGCGGGCGGGACCGGCGAAGCGCAGTGCGGGGTGGAACAGCGGCGCGAAACAGAAGCCGATGCCGACCTCGCGCACGCAGCGAGCCACGGACTCGGGTCCGAGCGCCAGCTTCACGCCCAACGCCTCGAGCACATCGGCGCCGCCGCTCTTCGAGGAGGCCGCGCGGTTGCCGTGCTTGACCACCGGAACCCCGGTCGAGGCCACCACGATCGAGGACATGGTCGAGATGTTCACCGAACCGGATCGGTCGCCCCCGGTCCCAACGATGTCCACCGCATCACCGTCGACATGGACCAGACGGGCGTGGCCGAGCATGCCAGCGGCCATTCCGGACAGTTCCGTGGGAGTCGGGCCCTTGATCTTCATCGCGACACCGAATGCGGCGATCTGAGCCTGCGTGGCATTGTCGGTGAAGATCTCATTGATCACCCATGCCGTATCGTCCGCCGCCAGATCGCCACCTTCGGCAATGGTCCCGAGCACCTGGGGCCAGCTGCGCGCGCTCATGCCTGCGCCTCGCCAGCGCTCGGCTCCGGCATGACCGTGCCGGGCACGGCTGTGCCGATCGTTCGGTCGCTGCGCTCCCTCATATCCGCTTCTCCCGTCACCACCGGTTCGCGCACCAGTTTGTCGCGCTAGAGCCTAGTTGGCGAGACGTTATTACCGCTGCGAGGTCGCCGAACCGGGCTGCAGCGCATCCCAGCCATCCGCGACGCCGTCGTGGCGCTGTGCGAGACCGGCCATCCTGGAACGTTCCTGCGAACAATGCAGCGCATCGAGCAACTGGACCCGTTGCAGGATCAGCGATTCCAGTTCGTGCGGACTCGGATCCGCGGTGCGCGGGGCCGCGGCGTACCCCTCCTGGGCTGCGATGCCGCACACCTGAGCCACCTCTTCGGGCGGCAGCCGCAGGTGATGGCGCAGCAGTGCGGGTGCGTCGGGATCGAGAGCCGAGGCGCGCGCGAGTGTCGTCGAACACGCCTCGGCATCATCGAAGCATTCCGCGACGACTACCAGATCGGAACGGGTCGGATCGAGCGATTCGGGTTCGTTCCCGCCGAATAGTCGTCGCAACCACCGCGTCACATCTGCCTCCTGATCTCAGCTTTTACTTACCAACGTCTGTCATGCTCGCGCACGGCGCAATGCAGTTCGGCCGACTCTCACCACGCAGCGCGCCCCTACCGCTCGGACGTGGACCTTCGGGGCCGCCGACACGCTGTGTCGCGGGCCCGGCAAATCGAACACGAGACCCCCTCTGTCCGTGCGTTTTCCGACACGGGAGGACAAGTTTCGCACCCGGGTACTTGTGTCGTACTACGACGAGTCATACTTACCCCCGTGACGACCGCAGTAGGGACCCCAGGATCGGCCATTACTCAGCGTGTGCATTCGCTGAACCGGCCCAACATGGTGAGCGTCGGTACCATCATCTGGCTGTCCAGCGAGCTGATGTTCTTTGCCGGGCTCTTCGCGATGTACTTCGTCGCGCGCGCCCAGGCCCACGGCAACTGGCCGCCGGAACCGACCGAGCTGAACCTGAAGCTTGCCGTGCCGGTCACCACCGTGCTGGTCGCCTCCTCGTTCACCTGCCAGATGGGTGTGTTCGCGGCGGAGAAGGGTGACGTGTTCGGCCTGCGCCGCTGGTACGTCGTCACCCTGATCATGGGCGCGTTGTTCGTCGCCGGTCAGGGCTACGAGTACACCAACCTGGTCAAGGAAGGCACCTCGATCTCGAGCAGCGCCTACGGCTCGGTGTTCTACATCACCACCGGCTTCCACGGTATGCACGTCATCGGCGGTCTGATCGCCTTCGTGTTCCTGCTGATCCGCACCAAGGTCAGTAAGTTCACCCCCGCACAGGCCACCGCCGCGATCGTCGTCTCGTACTACTGGCACTTCGTCGACATCGTCTGGATCGGGCTGTTCGCCACGATCTACTTCGTCCGCTGAGCGGGCCAGTACCCCCAAATCTTTTGCACAAGTCGGTTCCGTCTACTCCAAAGGGACACAGATGAGTTCATCTCCCCCGTCAGCGCCAGAGCCCGCCAGCCCCCGCGCGGCGATCAGCCGCCAAGACGTCGCGGCCGGCCAGGCCAGCAGGACGCGTAAGCAGCGCCGCATGCGGCGTCGCATTGCGGGCGGGCTTGCACTGCTGGTGGGCCTCGTCGGAGCCGGATTCCTTGCCACCGCGATCACGCCGGACCCGCAGGTCGCGACCGCACACGAGGACCAGTCCGCGCTGATCCGCGACGGCAAGCAGCTCTACGAGACCTCCTGCATCACCTGCCACGGCGCCAACCTGCAGGGTGTGCCCGATCGCGGTCCGAGCCTGATCGGCGTCGGCGAGGCCGCCGTCTACTTCCAGGTCTCCTCCGGTCGCATGCCGATGGCGCGCAACGAGGCCCAGGCCCAGCGCAAGCCACCGAAGTTCGACGCCCACCAGATCGACGCGCTCAGCGCGTACGTCGCCTCCAACGGCGGCGGCCCGAGCGTGGTGCGCGACGCCAACGGCGAGATCGCCCAGGAATCGCTGCGCGGTCCCGATATCGCCCGCGGTTCGGAGCTGTTCCGGATGAACTGCGCGTCCTGCCACAACTTCACCGGCCGCGGCGGTGCGCTGTCCTCCGGTAAGTTCGCCCCGCCGCTGGAACCGGCGAGCGAGCAGCAGATCTACGACGCGATGCTCACCGGCCCGCAGAACATGCCGAAGTTCTCCGACCGGCAGCTGAGCCCGGAAGAGAAGCGCGACATCGTCGCCTACGTCAAGAACGCGACCGAGGAGAAGAGCCCCGGTGGCTGGGACCTCGGCGGGTTCGGTCCCGCGACCGAGGGTCTGGCCATGTGGGTGGTCGGCATCACGCTCGTCGTGGGTGCCGCGATGTGGATCGGATCCCGTTCATGAGCGAAAACAAGGAGCCAAACGACATGGGTCGGCCGGATGAGGGCCACGACGGCGCGGAGCCGTCGAACGAGCAGGTGAATTCCACACCGGCTGAGCCCACCGAGGAAGAACTCGACGCGATGTCTCGCGACGAGCTGGTCAAGCTCGGCACCGAGCGCGATGGTGTCGATGTCGCCTACCGGCGGGAGCGGTTCCCGGTGCCGGGCACCCGCGCCGAGAAGCGCGCCGAGCGCCAGGTCTCGTTCTGGTTCGCGGTCTCCGGTATCGCCGCCGCGGTCCTGGTCGGGGTGTTCCTGTTCTGGCCCTGGGAGTTCAAGGGCACGAACGAGGAGGGCCACGCCGCCTACTCGCTGTTCACCCCGCTGGTCGGCCTCAGCTTCGGTATCTCGGTGCTGGTCATCGGCGTCGCGGTGGTACTGATCCGCAAGAAGTTCATCCCCGCCGAGCTGTCCATTCAGGTGCGCCACGACGGGCCATCGCCCGAGGTCGAGCGCCGCACCCTGGTCGCCGAGTTGCAGGATGCGCTCGACACGTCCACGCTGGGTCGCCGCAAGATGATCACCCGGACCGCGGGCGCCGGTGTCGGCGTGCTCGGTATCGGTGCGCTGCTGGTCTTCGTCGGCGGCATGATCAAGAACCCGTGGGCCAAGGGCGACAAGTCGCCGCTGTGGGTCTCGGGCTGGACCCCGGACTTCCCGGGCGAGACGGTCTACATCCGTCGCGATACCGGTCGTCCGGAGGACGTGATGCTGGTGCGTCCGGAGGATCTGGACGCGGGCGCCATGGAGACGGTGTTCCCGTGGAAGGAGAAGTGGCGCGGCGATGAGCATGCGACGCTGCAGTCCCTGCGCGGTATCCGCAACGCTGTCATGCTGATTCGGCTGCGCACCCAAGACGCGCAGTCGGCCATCAAGCGCAAGGGCCAGGAGAGCTTCAACTACGGCGACTACTTCGCCTACTCGAAGATCTGCACCCACCTCGGTTGTCCGACGTCGCTGTTCGAGTCGCAGACCAATAAGATCCTGTGCCCCTGCCACCAGTCGCAGTTCCTGGCGACCGAATGGGCTAAGCCGGTCTTCGGTCCCGCCGCTCGCGCACTGCCGCAGCTGCCGATCACCGTCAACTCCGAGGGCTACCTGGTCGCCGCCGGCGACTTCATCGAGCCGCTCGGACCGGCCTACTGGGAGCGTCGTTCATGAGTCGGGTTGCAGCCCAAGCCCACGCCGCGGACGAGCGGTACCGCGCCGCCGCGTTCATGAAGCGGTCGATCAACAAGGTCTTCCCGACCCACTGGTCGTTCCTGCTCGGCGAGATCGCGCTCTACAGCTTCATCATTCTGCTGCTGTCGGGTGTGTATCTGACCCTGTTCTTCGATCCGTCGATGAGCGAGGTCGTCTACAACGGCGCCTACCAGCCGCTGCGTGGTGTGACCATGTCGCGGGCCTACGAGACGGCGCTGAACATCACCTTCGAGGTGCGCGGCGGTCTGTTCGTGCGCCAGGTGCACCACTGGGCCGCACTGCTGTTCGCGGCGTCGATCATCGTGCACCTGTTCCGCATCTTCTTCACCGGTGCGTTCCGCAAGCCGCGTGAGGCGAACTGGGTCATCGGCTGCCTGCTGCTGATCCTGGCGATGTTCGAGGGCTTCTTCGGTTACTCGCTGCCCGACGACCTGCTCTCGGGTACCGGTCTGCGGGCCGCGTTCGGCGGTATCACGATGAGTATCCCGATCATCGGCACCTGGATGCACTGGCTGATCTTCGGCGGTGACTTCCCGGGCGACATCATCATTCCGCGCCTGTACATCGCGCACGTGCTGCTGTTCCCCGGCATCATCCTGGCGCTGATCGCCGCGCACGTCGCGCTGGTCTGGTACCAGAAGCACACGCAGTTCCCCGGTCCCGGCCGCACCGAGAACAATGTCGTCGGCGCGCGCATCGTGCCGGTGTTCGCCTCCGACCAGGGCGCGTTCTTCGCCTTCACCCTCGGCATCGTGGCGATGCTGGCCGGTGTGCTGCAGATCAACCCGATCTGGAACCTGGGTCCGTACAACCCCTCGCAGGTGTCGGCGGGTTCGCAGCCCGACTTCTACATGATGTGGACCGACGGTCTGGCCCGTCTGATGCCGCCATGGGAGCTGTACCTGGGCCGCTACACGGTGCCCGCCGTGTTCTGGGTCGCGCTGATCATGGGCCTGGTGTTCACGGTGCTGATCCTGTACCCGTGGATCGAGCAGCGCCTCACCGGCGACAAAGTGCACCACAACCTCCTGCAGCGTCCGCGCGACGTGCCGGTGCGCACGGCGATCGGTGCGATGTCGATCGGTTTCTACGTGGTGCTGACGCTGTCGTGCGTCAACGACATCCTGGCGCTGAAGTTCGACATCTCGTTGAACGCCACCACCTGGATGGGCCGCATCGGCCTGCTGGTCGTGCCGCCGGTCGCGTACTTCATCGCCTACCGGTTCTGCATCGGTCTGCAGCGCAGTGACCGCGCGGTGCTCGAGCACGGCATCGAGACCGGTGTGATCAAGCGACTGCCGCACGGTGAGTACATCGAGGTGCACCAGCCGCTCGGCCCGGTCGACGACCACGGCCACCCGATCCCGCTGGAGTACCAGGGTGCGACGGTGCCCAAGAAGATGAACAAGCTGGGTTCGGCCGGTCAGCCGGGCACCGGTAGCTTCCTGCGCGCCGACCCTGCCCACGAGATCGAGCAGGCCTTCGAGACCGAGCACGCGGAAGAGCACAAGCAGCTCGCCGTGCTGCAGCGGGTGCAGGAGCAGGCGAACGGTCGGAACGGCAACCACGGCCACTGATCGGTAGCTCGAAAGCAGCAGGCCCCGAGTCGAATGTATCGGCTCGGGGCCTTTTGCTTTCCCGTTCGTCAGCGGCGGCGGGCGGCCTCGATGGCCTCGAATTTCGCGAGGTTGTGGCGGGCGTCGGCGAGGGCGTCGTGGGCGTCCGGAGGAACCGGGGGGAGTTCGGGACGGCCGTGCGCCTCCCAGTGCTGGCGCAACTCGTTGGTGTAACGGGGCAGGGCGTTGGGGAGTTCGACCATGGAACCCCAGAGTTGGCACAGGGCGACGTGATCGTAGGCGGCGACCCAGGCCCACAGTTCCGGGGTGACGCTGGGGCGCGGAACCAGGAATTCGTAGAGATCTTTGCGGATCTGCTCGCGGGTGCGCCACAGCGGCGAGGACGGTGACGGAAGCTGCGGCAGCACGTAGCGGCGCACCCAGGGGCCCGCCCGCTCGGGATCGAATTCGGTTGAGACGGCATAGTATTCGCGGCCGTCCTCGCAGACGACACCGATCGATATCAGGTCGATCGTCGAACCGTCCTCGATGAATTCGCAGTCATAAAAATATCGAAGCGAGATCGGTCTCTCCTCCAAAGATCGGTACGGTGCGGCGCTAGTGCCCGGCTATTCACCCTAGGTGGGCAGAATCCACCCCTGAGACCGGGTACCTGCGCAGGCCCGAGGGTCCGTATTCTGTACGGGTGAACTGGACCGTCGACGTACCGATCGATCGCCTGCCGGAGCTGCCGCCGCTGCCCGCAGAGCTGCGTAGGCGGCTGGACGATGCGCTGGCGCGTCCGGCGCTGCAGCAGCCATCGTGGGATTCGGAGCAGGCGGCGATTATGCGCACCGTACTCGAGAGCGTGCCGCCGATCTGCGTGCCCGCCGAGGTGGAGGAGTTGCGCGGGCAGCTCGCGGAGGTTGCCCGCGGCGAGGCTTTCCTGATGCAGGGCGGTGACTGCGCGGAGACGTTCGCCGACAACACCGAACCGCATATCCGTGGCAATATCCGGACCCTGCTGCAGATGGCGGTTGTACTCACCTACGGCGCCAGCCTGCCGGTGGTCAAGGTCGCGCGCATCGCCGGACAGTACGCGAAGCCGCGTTCCTCCGATACCGATGCGCTCGGCCTCAAGTCCTATCGCGGCGACATGGTGAACTCGCTGGTCGCCGATGCCAAGGTGCGTGAGCACGATCCGTCGCGGCTGGTGCGTGCCTACGCCAACGCCAGTGCGGCGATGAATTTGGTGCGCGCGCTGACCGGTGCGGGCATGGCCGATCTGCATCGGGTACACGACTGGAACCGCGATTTCGTGGCCAAATCGCCCGCGGGCGCACGCTATGAGGCGCTGGCCGAGGAGATCGACCGCGGCCTGGCCTTCATGACCGCCTGCCGGGTGAACGACCCCAGCCTGCAATCGGCCCGCATCTACGCCAGCCACGAGGCGCTGGTGCTCGACTACGAGCGCGCCATGTTGCGCCTCGGCGAGAACCCGGCGGGCGAGCCGGTGCTCTACGACCTGTCCGCGCACTTCCTGTGGATCGGCGAGCGCACCCGGCAACTCGACGGCGCGCATATCGCCTTCGCGGAACTGCTCGCCAATCCGATCGGCCTGAAGATCGGCCCGACCACCACACCGGATCAGGCCGTGGAGTACGTCGAGCGTCTCGATCCCAATAATGAGCCGGGCCGGTTGACCATCGTCTCCCGCATGGGCAACACCAAGGTCCGCGATGTGCTGCCGCCCATTATCGAGAAGGTGCAGGCGACCGGGCACCAGGTGATCTGGCAGTGCGACCCCATGCACGGCAACACCCACGAGGCCTCCACCGGCTACAAGACCCGGCACTTCGACCGGATCATCGATGAGGTGCAGGGCTTCTTCGAGGTGCACCATGCGCTGGGCACCCACCCCGGCGGTCTGCACATCGAGCTGACCGGCGAGGACGTCACCGAATGCCTCGGCGGCGCGCAGGACATCTCCGATCTGGATCTGTCCGGTCGCTACGAGACGGCGTGTGATCCGCGGCTGAATACTCAGCAGTCGCTGGAGCTGGCCTTCCTTGTCGCCGAAATGCTGCGCTGAACAAGGTCTTTCGATCGAGGGGCAGGAGCGCCGCACCGGGTGTGCGGCGCTCCTGTCGTCTTCGGGGTATCGGCTGGCCGGATCAGGGTAGTGCGGTGAGGGCGACCGTTGTGCCCGCCTCGACATTGCTGCCCCCGCCGGGGTTCTGGCCGATCACGACGGAGCTGTCGGACGGGGTGAGCTGGCGCACCGTCACCTGCAGGCCGAGGGCCTGCAGCTTCGAGCGGGCATCGCCGACGCTCTCGCCGATCAGCAGGGGCACCTTGACGGCACTGGAGACGATCAGCGTGACGCCGTCACCGGACTGGAGCGTGGTGCCCGCGGCGGGATCGGTGCCGATCACCTTATCCGCCTCGATGGTGCGATCGAACTGAGTTCTGGTCTCGCGCACCGTGATTCCGGCCGCGGTGAGCACCTTATTGGCTTCCTCGGTGGTCTTGCCGCGCACATCGGGCATCTTGACCGGCTGAGATCCCTTGCTGCGGTACACCTTCACCTGCGCGGACAGCGGAAGTACCGTTCCCGGAGCGGGGTCCACCTTGGCCAAGGTGCCCTTGGGCGCCGAACTGCCGGTTTCGCCCGAATCCACCGGTTGCAGTCCGGCATCGCGGATGAGCTGGTTGACCTTGGAAATCTCGTCGCCCGCTTTGATATCGGGCACCCGCGGTTTGCCACTCGAGATCAGCACGGCCACCGTCGACCCCTTGGTGACCTTGGAGCCCGCCGAGGGATCGGTGCCGACCACGCCGCCGACCGGAATGGTGTCGGAGGTCTTCTGTCGGAGTTCGGTGGAGAAGCCCGCGTTCTCCAGTGCCGTGACCGCGCTGGCCTGATCCTTCCCGGCCACCGACGGAACCGCCGAATAGCGACCGAAGCCCAGGTACCAGCCACCGATCCCGACCAGCAGGGTCAGGGCCGCGACGATGGCGACCCACAGCAGTACCGTGCGGCGCGATTTCATGCGGTCGTCCGCGAACGGCGACGGCTGCGGCGATTGCGACGGCGGGTACTGATCGCGCGGGCCGTAGGTGTTCGGCGGCCCATAATTGTCGGGCGGGCCGTAATCGGGGACCCGGGGCCGTGGCGCGGTGACCACCTTGGTGTGCTGCATCGACTGCGGTACGGGCGGCGCCGCGGCCCTGGCCTGCTGCTGATTCGGCGCCGCGACCTGGTAGCTGGCGCTGAGATGTTCGGCCGAATCCTGCGGTGCTGGGACCCGATACGGCGGCAGACTCAGTGCGACGCCGATCGAATGCAGTTCGGCCGCCATCTCGCTCGCGTCGGCGAAGCGGTGTCCGGGTTCGCGGTTGGTGGCGCGCGCGATCAGTTCGTCGAACTCCGGCGGCACCCCGGAGATGAATTCGCTCGGGCTCGGCACATCGTTCTCGATCCGCTGATATGCCACCGACAGCGAGGTGTCGCCGGTGAACGGGACCTGCCCGGTGAGCAGTTCGAAGATCAGGATGCCGAAGGAGTAGACGTCACTGCGGGAGTCCGCGGTGCCCGTCGTCACCTGCTCGGGGGCCAGGTAGGCCGCGGTACCGAGTATCACGCTCGCCGAGGTCGTCTTCGCGGCCGCGACGGCGCGCACCAGGCCGAAGTCGGCGATTTTGACCTCACCGGAATCGGAGATCAGCACATTCTCCGGTTTGATATCGCGATGGATCAGTCCCGCCGAATGCGCGACACCGATCGCGGCCAGCAACGGCTCGGCGACCGCGCGCACCGCGTGCGGGGGCATCGGACCGCGCTCGCGCAAGAGTTCACGCAGCGTGCCGCCCTCGACCAATTCCATGATCAGGAATGGGTGTTCGCCGTCCACGCCCTGGTCGTAGACGGCAACCAGGGATGGGTGCTTGAGCTTGGCGACCGCGCGCGCCTCGAATTCGAACCGGGACAGGAACTGCGGATCGGCGGCGAACTTCGGATCCATCACCTTGATGGCGACCGGGCGGTCCAGCCGGGTATCCACGCCTCGGAAGACCATCGACATCCCGCCCCGCGCGATCGGCGCGTCGATGCGGTAGCGCCCCTCCAGGATTTGCCCGATCAAGTGATGTCCTCCGGCTTTCACAAAGTTCGCACCCCTCGCTCAGTGCGAGACGGGCGATCGACCGCTTCGTGCGGCTCGCCCACGATGGTATCGGCGATCGCCGCCCGGGTGTCTGACGCCGTGCGGCGCGGGACCGTCTACCGTTATCCGCGTGAGTGCATTTCCTTGCAGTGATGATGTTCTTCCTGAGTCGGTGGCGGTGATCCCGCTGCCCGAGGTGGCCGACAAACTCGGGCTCGTGGTGACCCGGGTGCATCAGATGCTGCGCGACCATCAGCTGCTCGCGGTGCGCCGCGACGGCGTAGCGGGCGTGCCCGAGCGATTCTTCGACGATACCGGTGCGATCGTGAAGTCGCTGCCGGGCCTGATCACCGTCATGAAAGACGCCAAGTACACCGACGAGGAGATCCTGGAGTGGATCTTCACCGACGATGCCAGCCTGCCGGGTAAGCCCGTCGACGCCTTGCACGGCCCGCTGGCGCGCGAGGTAGTGCGCCGCGCCGCGGCGGAGCCCTTCTGATTTTTCGGCCGCGCGGGCGCGGTCGCTGCTAAGGCTCGCCCCGTGGCGGTTGCAAGGACGGTAATGCTGCGGGGTCAGAGCCGAGCGCGGTGCAGCGTTGCGGTGGCGAACTCGGCTGCGGCAATCCGCAGCCTGCGGTGGCGGGGGACCACCGCACGCCCCGCGAAAACCGCGTAGTCGGCGTCCTCGATGCGTTCGAGGATGCCAGCGTAGAGAGTGCTGGCGGTGCGGATGGCGGGGCGGACTCGGAGGTCGAGCAGGTCGATGCCCGGGTTGGCGATGCGGTAGAGGTCGCGGTTTATCGCGATCAGATGTGCCAGCGCGCGGCGGACCCGTTGATCGGTGTGTCCGGTGCGGCGGCAGTGGGCCAGTAGGTCCGCGTGCACGCCGAAGGCGGCCAGTTCGTCGGCGGGGAGGTAGATACGGCCGCGGTCCAGGTCTTCGGCGATATCGCGCAGGAAGTTGGTGAGCTGGAATGCCTCGCCGAGCGCCGCAGCGGCGGGTTCGGCCTCGGCCACCGGTACCACCGTGCCGAGTACCGGCAGCAGCTGCAATCCGATTGCGGCCGCGGAACCGCGCATGTATTCGCGCAGGTCGGTCATGGTGGCATAGCTGGCGTGGAAGTGTGCGGTGCCGGGCACATCCATCCGCATGGAGTCCAGGAAGGTCCAGAAGTGCTGGGGCGCAATATCATAGCGTCGAATGGTGTCGGCCAGCGCGATCAGTACATTGGTGCGTTCGGCGGGTCCGTGCACCGCTCGCACGCCTTGCTCGAGTGCCACGCGCAACTGTTTCTCGACCAGATCCAGTTCACCCGCCGGGCCGTGCTCGGCGTCGAGCGTCGGGTGATCGACGATATCGTCGACGATCCGCGCGAACGCGTACAGCGCGTGCACGGCGGGTCTTCGTGGCGCGGCGAGCAGTCGGGTGGCCAGGAAGTATGTGCGGCCGTGCGCGGCGGCGATTTCGCGGCAGACGCGGTACGCCGCGGCCAGTTCGGCATCGCGCGCGATACCGGCGGATAGCTCGACCTCGGTCATGACCGGGTGACGGCGACCGGATCGCTCTCCGGTGGGGTGGCGCGCAATCGCAGTGGGTCCACGGTCCGCAGCGACAGCGCCGCCACCACGGCAGCGAAGGTGGCCGCGGTGACATGCCAGAAGCTGTAGAGCCCGATCGAGCCGTCCGGCTGGAAGACCAGCATCAACCAGGTGCACAGTCCGACCAGCACCATCAGCGTTGTGGTCGACAGCGCGAATCCCGCCGCCAGCGCCAGCGGCCAGGAGTAATACCAGGGCAGTGCGGCGGGCGAGAGGATGACGATGGCGACGAAGGCGATCAGGATGCCGAAGACCGCTTCGCGCTCGCTGTGCCGGAATCGCCACCAGGTCCAGGCCAGCACGGCGACGAGGGCCACCGCACATAGCGCACGGGTCACCACCAGCACCGGATCCATTGCGAACGGCGTCACCCAGCGCACCATATGCGCCATGATCGTGGGCAGCGAGAGCCAGTTGATGATCTTCTTCGAGCCCGAGAGCGCGGTCAGCCAGCCGATGCCGACACCGGCGATGGCCGAGGCGGCCACGAACACCGCCGCGAAGACGCTCAATCCGAGTCCGGCGATCTTGGCGAACATCAGCGCCGGATGCGGCACTTCCACGCTCGGTCGCGCGGGTTCGGCGGCGTCCTCGACGTGCTGGGTCGCACCCGGTGATTGCGCGGCGCGTTGCAGCGCGCGGCGTTCGCGTTCGTGCAGCATCCAGATCCACACCAGGAACGGCAGCGCGACGCCAGCGGTCGCCTTGATGGCGACGCCGATCGCGACGACCACGATGCCTGCCACATGATGGCGCTCGAGCACCAGCGCGATACCGGCGCACATCAGCCCGACCATGAGCATTTCGTTGTGCACGCCGCCGATGAGGTGGATCAGCACCAGCGGATTGAGCACCGCCAGCCACAGCGCGACGGTCGGTTTACCACCGAGATGTTTGGTCAGATATGGCACCGCCCACATCATCAGCGCCAGACCGGGCAGCATGACCAACCGCAGCGCGATGGTGCCCGCGACCACGTTATCGCCGGTGATCGCGGTGATGGCGCGGCCGAGCAGCAGGAAGATCGGGCCGTAGGGTGCGGTCGTCGCGGTCCAGACCGGGCTCACATTGTCCAGCAGCACACCGGGATTGGCGACCGGCGGGGCTACATAGGGATCGAAGCCGTCGCGCAGCAGCGCGCCCTGTGCCAGATACGAATACGCGTCGCGGCTGAACATCGGCACCGCGAACAACAGCGGGAAGATCCAGATGCCGACGATCGCGCGCAGTTCGTTCAGCGTGACTCCGGCATCGGGCCGGTCGCCGAATCCGATCGTGGTGCGGCCCAACCGCACCCATGCGGTGATCATCAGCAGCACCCCGACCCAGATGACCATGGTCGACAGCACATAGCCGTGCCCGAAGCGCAGCCAGGACAGATGCATCGACTCGAGCAGCGGATCGCGTTTGCGGACGCTGCCGGCCCCGAATCCACCGAAGGTGATCATCAGCGCGCCGAAGAAGCCGAGCAGCGCCGAATGGCCCTCGGGGCTGCGGGCGAAATCCGCGGAGGTCCGCATCCAGGTGCGGAATCCGGGCTCGGCTACGGGCGGGGTGGCACGGCGCGCCGGAGTGCTCGATGGGCGCGCCTCGGCTTCGGTCGCGGTGCTCGCGTTGTCGGTGGGCACGGGAGCCGTCGTCTCAGGGGGATGCATGTGGTGTCGGTCCCCCCGGGGTGTGGTCGGCGGTCGCAACCGCTGGTGATCAGGTCGGCCGTTAGTTTATCGGCTTGCCGGGAACACTATCCCGCTGGTGCTCGGGGATTCATCCCGAGCGGGCCGCGCGGCACCGGTGATCCGGTTTGCCGCCAGTTTTCCGGATAGCAGCGTGGTCGGCACGCCGACACCCGGAGTGGTGCCACAACCAGCGATAACCACATTGTCGCTGTCGCCGGAGAAATTGCGCGGCCGAAACGGTCCGGTCTGCCGGAACAGATGTGCGGCGGAGAAGGGTGTGCCCGCCAGCATGCCTTGGTCGCGCCAGGTGCCGGGTGTGTCGAGATGGTCGACGGTGAAATGTTCGGCGATACCGTGATAGCCACGCGCTTCCAGGACGCCGAGGAGTTCGCGCAGGTAGGAGGGGCCGAGCCGGTTCCAGTCCAGCGGTGCGGCATCGAGGTTCGGGCAGGGGGCGAGCAGGGAGAACGGTTCGTATCTGCCGTCTGCGCGGTCGATGTAGAGGGTCGGATCGGTGAGTGCGGGCCGGGTGAGCAGCAGCGATGGGTCGCTCATCAGACGGCCCCGACCCGGCCGCGCCGCAATCTCGTCGAAGGTGCGAGCCCAGGCGTCGCCGAAATCGATGGTGTGGTGGGCCTGGATCGGCCAGGTCTGCGCGATTGCCACCGGGATGGTGCCGTGTGCGACGACGGCCGACGGGGCGGCGCGCAGTCGGCGGCGACGGCGCACGCCGAATTGTTCGAATGAGCCGAGGTCGGCGGTGAGAACCACGGCGTCGCAGTCGAAACCGCGGCCGTCGGCGGCATGGACCTTGCTGGCCCGGTGGTTCACGTACTCGATACCGGTGACCTCGGTGTTCAGCTCCAATGTGCCGCCTGCCGCGGTAAAGGCGTCGGCGAGCGCGGCGGTGACGGCGCGCATACCGCCTTCGGGGAAGTAGACACCGAGCGAGGTGTCCATATGTGGGATCGCGCCGTAGACGGCGAGCGCCTTCGCGGGGGCCATGCCCGCGTACAGGGCCTGGAAGGTGAACAGCCGGGCCAGCCGTGGATCGCGCAGGAACCGGCCGACGCGCGGGCCGAGTCTGCCGAATCCGCCCAGGCGAACGAGTGTCGCGAGTGCTCGGCGTTTGGCCGGGTAGCGGACCATATCGAGCGGCGAATCGAAGTTCGTATCCATGAACTCGCCGAATTCGGCCTGGTAGATCCGCGCCAGCCAGGCCCGCAGCCGTCGGTAGCGCAGCGCCTCGGCATCGCCGCACCCGCGGGCCACCTCGATGGCCATCGCCTCGGGGTCGGCGAAGACCCGCAGCGTGGAGTCGTCGGCGAAGCGGGCGTGATAGCTCGGGGTGAGTTGGTGGATGCGCAGCGGCGGGGTGCAGCTTTCGCGGGTCTTGCCCACGGCCGCGAGTGCGTCGTCGATCAGCTCCGGCAAAGTGAGTACCGTTGCGCCGGAGTCGATTTCGTAGTCGGGGCCGCGATACAGCCCGACTCGGCCGCCCGGATGGTCGGCGCGCTCGAGCAGGGTGACGGTGCGACCCGCGCCGGTCAGATACAGCGCCGCGGCGAGCCCGGAGAGGCCGGCGCCCACCACCACGACGCGATCGGTCGGTCCCACAACGGTTTTCATGAAGATCTCCTCGCGATTCGTCGCTAGTGCGTGCGACTCGTCGCGGCCAGGGCCATGGCGCGCAACCGCTCCTTGGCGGCAGGCGTCGCGGTACTGGATGCCAGTGCGGCCAGACCCTGTTCGGTGAGTTCGGTGATGCGGCGCTCCACCTCATCGACCGCGCCGAGGTCGGTGATCACCCTGCGTAGGTGTTCGACCTGGTCCGCGGTCAGATCGGTACCGATGCTGGTGCGCAGCAGGGCGGCGGCGGCCGGGTCGGTGACGTCCGCCCGCTGTAGCGCCTCGGCGACCAGCACGGTGCGCTTGCCCTCGCGCAGGTCGTCGCCGGACGGTTTGCCGGTGACCGCGGGATCGCCGAAGACGCCGAGCAGATCGTCGCGCAACTGGAAGGCGATACCGATATCGGTGCCGAAGGTGCGGTATGCCTCGATCAGCCGCGGATCGGCGTCCGCGAGTGCGGCACCCAAGTGCAGGGGGCGTTCCACGGTGTAGGCGGCCGTCTTGTACCGGTTGATGCGCAGTGCTGCCGTGACCGATTCGTCGCCCGCCGATTCGCCGTGGATATCGAGCAGTTGCCCGCCCAACACCTCGGTGCGCATCAGCGCCCAGACCGGTGCGAACCGGGCGATGGCTGCGGCGTCGAGTCCGGCGGCGTGCACCAGGTCATCGGCCCAGGCCAGCGCCAGATCGCCGATCAGGATGGCGACGCTGGTGCCGAAGTGTTCGGAATCACCGGCCCAGCCGCGGTCGCGATGGCGCTGTTCGAAGTCGACGTGCACGGTGGGGAAGCGGCGGCGGGTTCGCGATGAGTCGATGATGTCGTCGTGGATCAGCGCGCAGGCCTGTACCAATTCGAGTGCGGCACAGGCGTTCAGGACCGCGGCGGCGGCCGGGCCGGTGGGGTCGCCGCCCGCGCCGAGCCAGCCGGTCCACGCGAAGGCGGGTCTGGTCCGTTTGCCGCCGCGCAGTACGAATTGCTCCAGCGCGTCGGCGGCCTGGACGAAGACCGGACCGAGCGGTTCGACCGCGGGGCGCCGGGTGCGGAAGAAGGCTTTGAGGGCGTCCTCGACCGCCGCGACGAATCCGGGGGTGCCCGGCGTCGGCAGTAGGTTTGCGGGCGGGGTGCTCCGAGGCGTCTGGATACCGGTTCCGGCGGACAGGGGAGCCTCCAAGGTCGTGCGGGTGTGGGGCGCGGTGGATCATGGCGCCATAGGTGCTTCGGTGCCGGGCGCGGACGGTCGCGCGTGTCTCCCGGCGATGGCGAACGTGTCGCCTGGTCGCAGAATACGCGTCCGGTCACGACGACCCGAAAGGGCCGTGACCGGCCACCACTACACTGGACCGGTGACTTTCGATAACGTGCGGGGACGTTCGACCCCTGGCCGACCGTCCCCGACGCCACCGATCGTCTCTGGAACACCCTCGGTCGTACAGAGTCTGCGGACCCATTCAGGGGGTTCCGTGCCCTTCTCGGTGGAGTTCAATCCGCCGCGTGACGCCGCGGGCGAGGCGCGGCTGTGGCGGGCCGCGCGCACCTTCGAGCGCATGCATCCGGCCTTCGTCTCGATGACCTACGGTGCGGGCGGCAGCACCCGCGACCGCACCGTGCGGATCACCGGCGCACTGGCCCAGGAGACCACCCTGCTGCCGGTGGCGCATCTGACCGCCGTCGAGCACAGCGTCGCCGAACTGCGCTCGCTGGTCGGCGCGTATGCCGATTCGGGTATCCGCAATATCCTGGTGCTGCGCGGCGACCCGCCCGGCGATCCGCTCGGCGAATGGCGCAAACATCCCGAGGGTGTCGCCTATGCCGAGGAACTGGTCCGCATCGTCCGTGATCTCGGCGACTTCCATGTCGGCGTCGCCTCGTTCCCGCAGGGGCACCACCGCTCGCCGGATCTGGAACACGACACCGCGTATCTGGCCGCGAAACTGCGTGCGGGCGCGGAGTATTCGATCACCCAGATGTTCTTCGACGTCGAACACTACCTGCGCCTGCGCGATCGCCTCGCGGCCTTCGATCCGATCGAGGGCGCGAAGCCGATCATCCCGGAGCTGATGCCCATCACGTCCCTGCGCACCGTCGCGCGCGCCGAGGAGCTGTGCGGTCGTCCGCTTCCCGCCGCGGTCGTGGAGCGTTTGCGCAAGGCCGCGGGCAATGGCCCGGAGGAGAACGCGGCCGCGGTCCGTGCGGTCGGCATCGAAATCGCCACGGAGATGGGCCAGCGGCTCATCGATGAGGGTGCGCCGTGCCTGCACTTCATCACACTGAACTTCGCCAAGGCCACCGGTGAGGTCCTCACGAACCTCGGCTATGGCGTAACCGCCGCCCCGGGGCTTTTGCCGGTCGTTGGTGCCGCACCTGTGGCGTCGCGGACCGACAGCTAGCTAGGTAGTCGGGTGCTGGGCGCGCCCGACGAGTTGGTTTACTCATCCCGCAGCCCCGGTGCTCGAGGACCGGGGCTGCGGCATGGGGTCAGGCGGCCCGCGCCGACCGTAGACCCCAGGCGTCGGCGAGGAGCCGATGGGATTCGAGACGGTCCTCATGGCGGTGGGTGACGCTGGTGACGAGGAGTTCGTTGGCGCCGGTGACTCGTTGCAGGGCCTGTAGGCGTTCCACGACGGTGCGCGGGCTGCCGACGAACTGGGTGGCGATGCGGTCGTCGACCAGTCGGCGCTGTTGCGGGGTCAGCGGGGTGGCGGTGTCCGGGTCGAGGAAGTCGGCCGCGCCGGTGCCGCTGCGGATGCTGTGCACCCAGTGGCCGTAGGTGGCGGCCAGATGCTGGGCGCGGGCGTCATCGGGCGCGACGACCACATCCGCGGAGATCACCACATAGGGCTCGGCGAGATCGACCGAGGGCCGGAAGGCCGCTCGGTAGGCAGCCACCGCGTCCAGGGCGGTGCCGGGGGAGACGTGGTAGGCCGCGGCGAACGGGAGGCCGAGTTTGCCCGCCAGTTCGGCGCTCTCGCTGGCCGAACTGCCGAACAGCCACAGCTCGACCTGTGCGCCCTCACCCGGAACCGCGTGCAGCGCAATGCCTTCGGTGCTCCGGTAGGTGCCGTTGAGTAGCGCCCGCACCTCATCGACCTGGTCCGGGAAGTCCAGCGCCTGTGCGCCCTGCTGTTGCAGTGCGCCGAGCGCGGCGATGAACCTCGACTTATCGGTGATCCGTCCCGGATCGAATGGCGGCGGAACCACCACGCCGTCCCGGACCTCGGTGCGGCCGGTAACGGCATCGACGACCGGGTGACCGCCCTTCTGCTGGGCGGGCTGTGCGCCGAATTGGGTGCGGCGATGTCCGGATCGGCCGAGGCCGAGGTCGAGTCGGCCCGGATAGATGGCATCGATGGTGCCGAATGCCTCCACGATCGATGCCGAGGTGTGATGGCCGACCTGGACCGCCGCCGAGCCGACCCGAATGCGCGTGGTGGCCGCGGCGACCAGACCGATCAGCGTAATCGAGGACGAACTCGCCACCGAGACGAAATGATGTTCGGCCAGCCAATAGCGGTGGTAGCCCCACTGTTCGGCGTGCTGGGCCAGATCGATGGTGTTGCGCAGCGCCTGCTGTGCGGTCGATCCGACGCTGATCGGGGCGAGGTCGAGGATGGAAAGGGGGATCGTCATGCGGACCGTCCTGGACGCGGATGCTGTTCTCCCGCTTCGATGGCGACCCGCAGCCGGTTCTCGGCGGGTGCCAGCGGGCAGGTGGCGAAATCGGTGAAGGCGCACGGCAGATTGGCCGCTCGGTTGAAGTCGAGGCGCACGGTGCCGTCCGCATCGGGGGCCGGTACGGCAAGCGAGCGGGCCGCCGGATAGGTGGTGACGCCGCTGGTGGCGTCGGTGAACAGCACCCGCAGGCTGGTCGGCTCGCCGAAGGCGATGACGCGCTCGGTGGCCTCGCCGATGGTGAATTCGATGGTGCCCGAGGCGGTGTGGTGATGTTCGAGACCGTCGACGACGGCGCCGGTGGTGATCGTGCGCGACTCGTCGAACGGTTCGAAGCGCCCTTCGACCACCCAGCGCGGATCGGGGGCGTACGCGGGAATGCCCTCGAAGCTCAGCAGCGTCGGCGCGGCCGGATCGTGCACGCGCACGGCGTACCGGCCGGTGCGGCGGATCACCTCGAGTACCCGATTCTCGTGCAGCACACTGAGTCCCGGCGCGCCCTCGGCCGGTGCGACGATCTGCACGCCCGCGATACCGCTGCCATCGAACTCCAGCCGGTCGGCGGGTTGGGCGGTGATGAACACCTTGTCATCGGTGACCCACCAGGTGCCGGGTACGTCCGGAAGGTGCTCGGGTTGGTCGGTGAGCCAATGCAATCCGGTCAGGCTCAGGAAGCCGAGCGGATCGCGCAGCTGATCCTCCCTGGCGGTGTGCCAATGCGCCCACTCGGTTTCGAAAAGACTGGTGATACTGGTCGTCATGACGCGCTGGCTCCTTCGAGTATGCGATTGCGATGGGGGTGGCGTAGGCCGAGGTCAAATGGAAGGGGACCGGTTCCTGGGGGAGTAGACCAATGCGATGCGTCGCGATGCGTAGCGCGACCGCGGCTTCGGCGCACGTCATCGGGCCGCCTCCGATGCGGTGGCGTGCGGTGTGGGAATGGCCGACAGCAGTTCGCGGGTGTACTCGTGCTGCGGGTTGTCGAAAATGTCGGCGGTGGAACCGGATTCGACGATGCGGCCGTGGCGCATCACCGCGACACGGTCGCTGATGCGGCGCACCACGGCGAGGTCGTGGGAGATGAACAGGTAGCTCAGTCCGAGTTCGGTTTGCAGACGGTCCAGCAGTTCCAGGATCTGGGCCTGCACCGAGGCGTCGAGCGCGGACACCGGTTCGTCGAGCACCAGCAGGTCGGGGTGCAGGGCGAGGGCGCGGGCGATGGCGATGCGTTGGCGTTGTCCGCCGGATAATTCCGCGGGGCGGCGCTGCGCGAAGTGCTCCGGCAGCGCGACCTGGTCGAGCAGTTCGCGGACCCGCGCCTGCCTGGCCTTGCGGTCACCGACCGCGTAGGCCCGCAGTGGTTCCTCGATGATCGAGCCGATCCGCCAACGCGGATCCAGTGAGCCGTAGGGATTCTGGTAGACCACCTGGAAGCGTTGGCGCAGCGCGCGCAGCCGTCCGCCCGGCACCGTGGTCAGATCGTGTCCGTCGAAGGTGACCACACCGCTGTCGGGTTCGGTGAGCCGCAGGGCGATTCGCGCGGTGGTCGACTTGCCGGAGCCGGATTCGCCGACCAGCGAGAGGGTTTCGCCACGCCCGAGTTCGAATCCGACGCCCGCGACCGCGGTCACCGCAGCACCGGCCTGTGCGCGAAAGCGCTTGTGCACATCGCGAACCGTCAGCAGCGGTGGACCGGCGCTGACCCGCGGTGCACGGAAACCGTCGAATGGGGCCAGGCTGGGCGAGGCTGCGAGCAGTCGCTTCGTATACGGATGCCGGGGCTCGGCGAGCACCGTGGCCGTCGGACCGGTTTCGACGATCTCCCCGCCGCTGAGCACCACGAGGCGATCGGCCCGTTCGGCGGCGATCGCGAGATCGTGGGTGATCAGTAGCACCGCAGTGCCCCTTGCCGCGGTCTGGGCGGCGAGTTTGTCCAGCACCCGCCGTGCCACCGTGGCGTCGAGCGCGCTGGTCGGCTCATCGGCGATGACCAACTCCGGTCCGGCGATCAGCGCTGCCGCGATCAATACCCGTTGCCGCTGGCCACCGGATAATTCGTGCGGATACTGTGCGGCCCGCAATTCCGGTCGGTCCAGTCCGGCCTCGGCGAGCAGTTCGACTGCCCGCGCGGCCGCGTCGCGCCGATCGGCCAGCCCGTGGACCAGCAGCGCTTCGGCGACCTGAGCACCGACGCGGCGCACCGGATTGAGTGACAACCCGGGATCCTGGGGCACGAATCCGATGCGCGCACCGCGAATACGCCGCAGCGCACGCTCGGATGCGGTGTCCACCTTTGCTCCGTCGAAAGTGACGGTCCCGCCGGTGATCTCGGCATTCGGTCCGAGCAGGCCGATCACCGATTGGGCGAGCGTCGACTTGCCGGAACCGGATTCGCCGACAAGTGCCACGACTTCGCCGCGGGCGACGGTGAGGGAAACGTCTGCCAGGGCGGTGACGGTGCCGCTGTCGGAGCGATAGCGAACGTACAGGCCCTCGATGCCGAGCAAATCCGACCGTGAGTCCGCGGTGGTATCGGCTCGGTCGGCGACCTCGGCGGCCGTGCTGCGCTCACTCATGCGCGGTGACTCCTTCCTACGGCCCGGCCGAGGCGTTGGGCCGAGAGAACGACGGCAATGATGACCAGGCCGGGCAGGGTGGTCAGCCACCAGGCGGTGGCGAGGAAGTTGCGGCCCTCGGAGATCAGCGAACCCCATTCGGGTGTCGGCGGTTTCGCGCCGTAGCCGAGGAAGCTCAGTGCGGAGACCGCCAGCACCGCCATGCCGAATTCGACCGCGGCCAGGGCGAGAACGGGCTGATAGGAGTTCGGCAGGACGTGGCGGGCGAGCACCGTGTACCAGCGAACGCCGGACGCGTGTGCGGCCTCTACATAGGGCGCCTGGCGCACGCGCAGCACCTCCGAGCGCATTACCCTGGCGAAGTTGGCGATGAGCGAAACACCCACCGCGACGGCCACATTCCGGGTGCCGAAGCCGAGCGCGGTGACCAGGGCCAGTGATAGCAACAGCGACGGAATCGATAGCAGCACATCGACGAATCGCATGATGACGGTGTCGACGATGCCGCCGATCGACCCGGACAGCAGCCCGAGAATCGAACCGGCGACCAGTGCGATGGCGACCGCCGAGAGGGTGGCGGTGAGCGAGAGCCCCGCGCCGTGCACCGTCCGGGTGTACAGATCGCGCCCGAGATTGTCGGTGCCGAACCAGTGCTCGGTGCTCGGCCCCTGGAACTTCTGTGCGGGTACGCCGGTCAGCGGGTCACCGCTGGCGAATACCGAAGGGAACAGCGCCCAGCCGAGTGCCAGCGCGGCCACGGCACCCGACAGCACGACTACGGCATTGCCGCGCAGCGCCTTCCACCCCAGCAAAGGCCGCCGTAGCCGCGGTAGCGCGACACGCCTCGGCTCATCGATGACGTCAACCATGATCGGCCACCTGCGGTCGAAGGTCGGCGGGCAGCCGCGAGCCGAGAGCGAGGAGTCCGGCGCTGTCGCGCACTGCGGTGGTTCGGTCGCGTAGCACATGGCGAACGAATGCCTCAGGCATGCACGACCACCTCCTGTGTGGTATCGGTATCGGCGGTCGCGGAATCGGTTGTTCTACTGCGGGAGCGTCCGGCTATGCGCGGATCGAGCAGCGGATACAGCAGGTCCACCGCCAGATTCACGGTGACGAATACGGTCGAGGTCAGCAGTACGATGCCCTGTACGACCGGAATGTCCTGGGCGAGTACGGAGGTCTGGGTGAGCCGCCCGACACCCTGACGGGCGAAGACGGTCTCGACCACTACCGAACCGGCGAGCATATTGCCGACCAGCACTCCGGCGATGGTGAAGGTGGGCACGCTGGCGGGCCGCAGCACATGTTTGCGCAGCACCCAGGCGCGCGAACCGCCCTTGGCCAGTGCCACATCGACGAAGGGCTGCCGCCAGGTCGATTCGAGTCCGGCCGTCAGCACCTGCGCGATGACCGCGCCGATCGGGATCGCGAGGGTCAGCGCGGGCAGCACCGTGCCCTCGAGGCCGTGACCGCCGAATGCCGGGGCCAGGTGCCAGCGGAACGAGAACAGCTGCAGCAATAGCAGTCCCGTCCAGAAGGTCGGAACCGAAACCCCGAGCGAGGGCACCGAGCTCAGCGCGTTGCGCAACCACGGACGACGGGTGTAGGTGGCCGCGAACGCCACGCCGACCCCGCCGATCACGGCGAAGAGCAGGGCGAGCCCGGCCAATCCCAGGGTATTGGGCACCGCGTCACCGAGCGCGCGGGTGACCGGCTGGCCGGTGCTGATGGAGTGGCCGAGGTCGCCGGTCGCTGCATTCATCAGCGCGGTCCAATACTGCTCCCATAGTGGGCGATCCAGTCCATAGCGCGCCTGCAGTTCGGCGATCGCGGCCTTATCGATCGGGGTGCCAGCACCCGCACCGTCGGCTGCGATGGAGACCGGATCGGCGGGCAGCAGGTACAGCACCACGAACGAGATGGTGAAGGCCGCCCACAGCACCCATATCGCCTGCAGTACCCGAACAACCACATACCGAGCCATGACTACCGCCCGCTCAACCAGGCATCGAAGAACTGCAGCCGGGCCGAGGCCTCGAACTTCAGATCCCGCACGCTCTGCGCCGCGCCGATGGCCTGGGATAGTTCGACCGTCGGAATCCACAGCCCCGCGTCGAGTACCGCCTGTTGGGCGGTGCGGATCAGCGCGGTGCGTGCTGCGGCATCGGAAGCGCTGAGCTGACCGTCGAGCACGTCATCCAGCGCCGGAATGCGTTCGCGGGCATTGAGATTGCGACCGTCGATGCTGAAGGAGGTGCGCAGGATGTCACCGTCGGCGCGGGTGGTGTTGTAGTAGGTGGTGTCGAAATCCTTGACGTTCTGTCGGGCCGTGCTCTCCGGGCCCGACACCAGATCCAGCTTCAGCTCGACACCGATCTGGCGCAGCTGCTGCTGTACCAGCTCCAGAATTGCCTGGTTGCCCGCGAACGCCTGACTGAAGAGCACCGAGAAGGACAGGCGCTCACCATTCTTCGTGCGAATGCCGTCACCGCCGGGCGTCCAGCCCGCCTGGTCGAGGATGCCGCTCGCCTTGGTCGGGTCGTAGGCCAGCCGCGCCGAAAGATCCTGGTAGCCGGGCGTGCTGCTGGCCAGTGTGCTGGTGGCGGGTTTGAACTGCGGGCCGAGTACGGTGTCCACCAGTTGTTTCCGGTCGATCGCTGGCAGCAGCGCCTGGCGCACCGCGGCATCGCGCAGCGGGCCCCGGGTCACATTGGTCTGGAAGCCGAATGGCACACCGGGATTCGCGGTGCTCAGTACCCGACCGCTCGCCGCCTCGATCTGCGGCGCGTCCTGCGGCAGCGCGTCGCTGACCGCATCGAGCTGGCCGGAGATGAGACTGCCGGTGCGTACACCGGATTCGGGCACGACCGTGAATTCGATCTTGTCGAGGTAGGCCTCGCCCTGATGGGCGAAGACCGCCGAACCCCAGTTGTACCCGGCGCGTTTGGCCAGGGTCGCCGAGGCGTCCTGCCGCCAGGACGCATAGGTGAACGGGCCGCTGCCGACATTGTCGCCCAGGCAGCGCTGATCGGCGGGTGCGGCCGTGGTGGCGTCGCCTTGAATGCCGAGTTGAGCTGTCGAGGATGCCTGCAGGAACTGGGCATTGGGCTTGCTGAATTCGACCCGTGCGGTCAGCTTGTCGACCGCGGTCGTTGCGACATAGTTGGTGAGATAGCTGGAGCCGAGCGGGGTTTTGGCCGCGCCCAGTTTGATCACCGAATCGAAGGTGCTCCGTACCGAATCCGCGGTGAGCGGTGTGCCATCGCTGAAGGTGACGCCATCGGCCAGGTGGAAGGTGAATACCTTGGCGTCGGGTGAGATCTCCCAGCTCTTGGCCAGCCAGGGCTTGATCTCACCGGTCTTGGGATCCTGATCGGTCAGCGAATCCACGATCTGACGGGTCACATACAGCGTCTGGTTGGTGCCGGCTTGCGCCGGATCCGAGCAGGTCGGGGCCTGGGAGAGGCCGTAACGCAAGGTCCCGCCCGGCTTCGGCGGTCCCGCGTCGGCGCCGCCCGAGGCCGAATCGCTGCTGCAGGCAGCCAGACTCGCGGCCGCGGTGACGGCGGCGGCCACGGCCGCGATGCGATGGTGGGGACGGATCACTGTGGTACTCCAGATGCTTCGGTGCGGACGAGTTCGCCGCGGGAATCGATGTCGTATTCGGTGCTGGGACGCCCACCACCACCGCCGTTGCTGGCCAGCGGCCTACTCGGAATGCGGCGGCGCAGTTCGGGCGCCACCTCGGCCTGGAAGAGTTCGAGGCTGTCGCGATGTTCGGCCTCGGTGCGGCCGTCGCGTTCGGCGGACAGATGGATCACCTCATGCCCGAAGGCCTCGTGCTGGCGGCCCACCTTGTCGATCACCTGCTCCGGACTGCCGACCAATGCCGAACTGCGCGCGACGAAATCGTCGAGGGCCTCGAAGACGATCGGCAGGCCGAGCTTGCGCGCCAGCGCCAGTCGCGCCTCGAAGATCGGGCGGTATCCATCGAGGGCCTGCTGCGACGTGCGTGCCACGTGGAATCCGGCGGTACCCGCGCCGACCAGGGCGTCGGCCGGATCGTGCCCGTAGTGCTCCCAGCGCTCCCGATAGTGGCGCACCAGTTCGGCATACGGCTCGATCGGATTGGTGACGTTGGCCGAGAACAGTGGGTCACCATGGCGCGCCGCGAGTTCCACCGAATCGAGACTGGTCGCACTGCCGTGCCAGATCCGGATGCGCGGCTGCCACGGCCGCGGCAGGGCCTTGGCCTCGACCAAGTCCGGACGGAATCGACCGGACCAGGTCACGCTGTCGCTGTCCCATAGCGCCCGAAACAGTTCGTAGCCTTCGCGATTGCGATCCCACTGATCCTCGGTGGTGACGTGGTACAGCTTTGCCTGCGCCGCGCCATTGCCCTTGCCGATGATCAGTTCGAGGCGACCGCCGGAGAGGTTGTCCAGAGTCGAGTAGTCCTCGAACGCGCGCACCGGATCCAGCAGACTCAGCGTGGTGACCGCGGTGAACAGGCTGATCCGGGAGGTGACCGCGGCAATGTGGGACAGGATCACCGGCGGCGCGGCCGAAAGGAATGGATCCTCGTGCCGCTCACCGACGGCGAACCCGTCGTAGCCGAGTTCCTCGGCGAGACGAGCCTGCTCGATGACATCGGTGAGTCTTTCCCCGGTCTCCGGCAGTCGTCCGGTGCTCGGGTCGGGTACTCGGGTGACGAGGGTGAACAGCAGGAATTTCATGCGCGATCACGACTTCTTCGGTAGGCCGGGCGGGTTGATCCGCGAGCTCGGCACGGTTTCGGTCTTCAGCCCCCATCGGTCGATGACCTGCTGGTAGGTGCCGGTCTGGATGGCGTTGTTGATGGCCTTGTTGATGGGGCCGATCAGACCGTTGTCCTTCTTGGTGAGCACACCGATCTCGCCCTGCAGCGTGTCACCGGCGCCGGAGAAGGTCGCGACGATCTTGGTCTGATTCGCGGTGGTGCTGTGGTAGATCGCGGACGGATCGGGCCCGATGTAGCCGTCCAGGCGCTGCGAGGCCAGCGCCAGGTAGTAGTCGGTGACCTGCTGGAAGTAGGCGATATCGATCGCGGGCAGGCCCTCGGCGATGTTCTGCTCGTTCCACTTCACCAGCAGCTGTTCCTGATTGGTGCCGCTGCCGACGCCGATCCGCTTGCCCGCCAGGCTCTTGCGATCCCGGTAGTCGAGCGTGCTCTGCTCGGGGATCTCCAGCGCGACGGTGTCATTGCGGTAGGTGGCGAAGTCGTATTTCTCCTTGCGCTCCTCGGTCACGGTGACGTTGGAGATGAACACATCCGCCTCGCCGGAGTCGACCCGCACGAAGTTCTGCGACCAATCGGCCACCTGCGCAACGAGTTTCAGTCCGAGGATGTCGGCGATGAGGGAGGCGAAATCGACTTCGGACCCGACGATGGTCTTATCGTCGGTGGCGTAGAACCGCAGCGGTGGTGCCGCGCCACCCGAACCGGTGACCACCAGCGTGCCGCGGTCGCGAATGGCCTGCGGCAGTTCGGCGGCGATGGCGTCGACCTTGGGCGGGTGGATCCGGCCGGACTGGCCGGGGGACAGGTCGAAGGTGATGGAACCGGCGGGCTGCGCGGAGTTTTCCGCATCGGGGTCGGTGCCGCAGCCGGTGGCCAGCAACGCGACCGTGGCGGTCAGGCCGACCAGGGCGGTGAGCTTCATTGAATACCTGTTCATCGGGGAGCGCGCACCGCGCTCAACGGACTCGGGATAGAAATGCGCGGGTGCGCGGGTGCCGGGGGTTGTCGAGTACGGCAGCGGGCGGGCCCTGTTCGACGATCACGCCGCCGTCGAGAAAGACCACGGTGTCGGCCACCTCACGGGCGAACCCGATTTCGTGGGTGACGATCACCAGCGCGGTGCCACCGTCGGCGAGATCGCGGATCACGTCGAGAACTTCGCCGACGAGTTCCGGATCCAGTGCCGAGGTCGGTTCGTCGAACAGGATCACCGGCGGTCGCAGCGCCAACGCCCTGGCAATGGCCACCCGCTGCTGCTGTCCGCCGGACAGCCGCCGCGGATAGGCGTCGGCCAGTTCGCCGATGCCGACCCGGTCCAGCAGTTCCTCGGCCTCGCGCTCGATCTCCTTGCGCGGGCGACCCTGCGCGGAAATCGGTGCGAGCGTGACATTGTCGAGCACCGTCAGGTGCGGGAAGAGATTGAACTGCTGGAAGACGAAGCCGATATGCGAGCGCTGCTTGCGCACCTCGCGATCCGATAGCGCGTGCAACCTATTGCGGCGCAGCCGATATCCGATCAGCTCGCCGTCGATGTGCACGGTGCCCGCGTCCAGGGACTCCAGGTGGTTGATCACCCGCAGCAGTGTCGACTTGCCGGAGCCGGACGGGCCGATCACGGTGACCACCTCACCCGCCCGCACCGTCAGGTCGATACCGCGCAGTACTTCGGTGGTGCCGTAGGACTTTCGCACGCCGCGAACTGCGACGGCGGGGGCTTTGTCGACGGTGGTGTCGTTCGTTGCAGTGACCGGTGCGCTCATCGGGTGGCTCCGCGCGGTGCGGCGGACCCGCTTTCGGCGATTTCGCGCAGCTTGTGCCACACCTGCTGGATCGGCGTCGGTGGCGGTGTCCGGTGCGCGCCCTTGGCATAGTGCCGTTCGATGTAGTACTGCGCCACCGAGAGAATCGTGGTCAGCACGATGTACCAGACCGTCGCGACCATGAGCAGTGGCACCACCCGGCCGTTGCGTCCGTAGATGACCTGGACCTGGTAGAAGAGTTCCGCGATCGCCATTACCGAAACGATCGAGGTGCCCTTGAACAGGCTGATCACCTCATTGGTCGCATTCGGCAGGATCGAGCGCATCGCCTGCGGGACGACGACGGTGCGGAACTGTCGCAGCCGCGGAATCCCGAGTGCCGCGGCGGCTTCCAACTGTCCGGGATCGACCGAGATGAATCCGGCCCGGATGATCTCGGCCGAATATGCGGCCTGATGCAACGCGAGGCCGATGACCGCCGCGGTGAACCCGCTGATCACCCCGTTCACCTCGAAGGTGAGGAATTCGGGGCCGAACGGGATGCCGAGCGAAAGCGTGTTGTAGAGGTAGGCGATGTTGAACCAGAACAGCAGCTGCACGATCAACGGAATCGAGCGGAACGCCCAGATATAGACCCACGAGATCACCCGCAGCACCGGATTATTCGACAACCGGGCGATTGCCAGTGCGGTGCCGATCAGGAATCCGAGTGCGGTACCCCACAGGGTCAGCTCCAAGGTGACCTTCAGCGCCGATAACACCGACTTCGCGGTGAAGTATTTGGCGAAGGTCGACCAATCCCAGCCCGGATTGGTGACCAGTCCATGGATGAACTGCGCGAGCAGTACCAGCGCGATGGCGCTGATCACCCAGCGCCACGGATGCCAGGCCCTGGCGATCGGCGGTGCGTAGGCGATGGTTACGGCAGTGCCGGGTGCACCCGGTATCGGAACATCCGATCGGGCATCGGATGCAACGGACGCGCTCATGATTTCGGTTCCTCCATCGTTCCCGGCGGAAGCACCCGCACCCGATGACCGGGGGGTTGCTGCGACGTCGACGAGCCAGGTCTCTCGGTCGCTCTGGATGGTGTGTCCGACGCCGAGCACGGGTCGGTCGGTCTAGCCGAAACATCATGCGAAGCAGGCGAACTCCGGCACAAGGGTACGAATCAGTGTGAGCGCAGATCTTGTCCGAACGGTCGTGAACAGGGATTATCGACCGGGTCGTGCGGTGGATCGCGACGCTTCGGGTGCGGTCCGTCCGGCGTATTTCGCCTGGAGGGTGCAACCGGCGTTTCGTCGCGACGGTCCGGTACGGTGCGCGACGCGATGGCGTTGCCAGTCGAAATCAGCGCAGTTCCGGTGGTTTGCTGGAGTACTCTCTGACCTCGTTCGTGCCCGACGCTGAGGAGGTTCACGTGACCCTGCTGCGCCGTCTGACCACGCTTACCGCCATCGCGACCGGTGCGGCCGCGCTGACGCTCGCCGCCCCCGGCCTCGCCGTCGCGGTACCTGCGCCGATACCCGGAGCCGCAATCCCGGCGGCGCCGGCGCCGTCCGTCCAAGCCGCACCCGGAGATGCGTTCGGTGCTTACCAAGCCACCGTCGAGGCGCTGCGCGCCTTGGGCATCGACCCGTTCCTGTACCCGGCGGCTGCGGCGTTCTGCTCCAGCAGCAACTCCCTCGGCCTGGTCCCCGCCGTCGCGGGTGCTGTGCCCGGGCCGTGGCCCAAGACCACCGTGGCCATTCCGGGACTAGACCTGTCCGCGGTCAAAACGGGCCAAACCCTGTTCACCTTCATGCCCTACGGCGTAGCCCCGGACAGCACGAACATCTCCGGCATGAACGTCGCCTGGCTGAACCTGGCCAATGGCCGCAGCGGCGTCACCGCCATGGGCCCGATCTCCGACGTCGTCCGAACCATGGTGCCCGCGGAAATCCCTGCCGAAATGCGACCACTCGCCGAACGCGCCTTCCAGAACTTCTTCGCCACATTCCCCACCGGAGGCATCCGCGCCGTCCCCGTCGAGACCGGTTCCGGCACCGTCCTGGCCGCGGTGTTCGGCACCATGGACAACGGCGGCAAGCCCTGCTTCTTCCTCCCGACGGTCGGCATCACCTCGGTGCGCTGAGACCGGCCGACGTCTGAGGTCGCCATGCCGTTTGGGGAGCGGGTGCCGGGCCCGGCCTGGATATGGCGCCAGCTGGCGTGCGCTGAGCCGGTCGACGTCCGGGGTCGCCATGCCGTTTGGGGAGCGGGCTGCCAGGCCCGGCCTGGGATATGGCGTCAGCTGGTTTCGGGCGTGCGACTGCCCGATTGATCAAGATCTGGTGGCGGGTCGGTCGGGCATTGCCGCCATGGATTCGGCCTGGTCTCGGTCAGTGGGCGGTGTCGAGGTGGCGGGATTTCCAGGTCAACGTGTTCGCGCGGTGGGCGCGGCGCGAGCGGGACCACAGGCGTAGATAGGCGGCGATGGAGACCGGGTGGGCCAGGGCGGCAAGGATATCGGCGCGGGTCAGTGAGCCGCTTTCGAGTGAGCGGGCGAGTAAGCGGCCGGTGACCGCGGCGCTGTAGCCGAGGAGACCGGCGGCGCGCACCCGGCCGTGACCGGCGACGGCGGCCAGCGGAGGTACCCAATAGGCCAGTGCTGCAATAGCTCCCACGGCTGCGCCGCCGACGGTCGTGCCGCCGTAGGCCGACCACAGCCAGCGGGTGTAGCCCGCCTCGAGTTCGGTTGCGTCCCGGTACATTCGGGTCCGGGCGGCGCGACCCGCCGCGACCAGTGCGGTGCGGCGACCGGAACGGCGCAGGGCGCGAGCGATATCCAGATCCTCGGTGGGGCTGGCGGCCACCGCCGCGTGACCGCCGACGGCGTAATAGGCCGTGGCATCGAAGACGAGGAATTGGCCGCAGGCGACCACCGTCGAGGGTCTGCGGCCGCGATCGGCGATCTCGATCGGCAGGCTCGCCGCCCACGACCAGCACAGCAGCGGCTGAACCAGCGCCTCGGCGACCGATTCGGCCACCTGGTACGGCCACGGCGATAACAATGCGGCCCGGCTCCGGCGCAGTTCGGTGACTGCCGCGGCGATCGCGCGCGGGGCCAGCCGCACATCGGCATCGAGGAATATCAGCACCGTCGCATCCGCCAGCTCGGCCAGCCGAGCACAGGCCGCGGACTTCCCGGTCCAACCCGGTGCGGGTTCGACCTCGGATCGGATCACCGTGAATCGCGGATCACCCGCGATCGCCGCCACCGCGGCCGCTTCGGTCCCATCACTGGACGCGTCATCGAGGATCAACACCCGCAGCCGCGGCACCCCCACCTGGCCCCGCAGATCATCGATCAGCTCGGGCAGGCGCCGCGCCTCATCGCGCGCCGGAATACAGATCGTCACGGGTTCGAGAACCGCCGTCGGCACCACCGGCAGCCTGCGCACCGTCGCCCGATTGAACAGCGCGATCCCACAACCGATCAGCGCGATTGCCGCACCATACGGCGTCGCGATCGCCAAGCCCTCCTTCAGCGCCTCCGCCGCTGTCATGGCCTCGCCGCCAAGGTGCGTCGAATGACGCCGTCGTCGGGCCGATCAGGCGCGCGCGACGTACTCGCGTTTCGTATCGACGCGATCCACGCGTCCGGCGGCGTCATGATTCTCGCCTCGAGTGTCCTGGTCACGGTTGTGCCGTCGCGGTGTTCGGCATGGGGTATGCCATGGGCGGGGTGCTCGGTCGCGCGTTGCGTTTCACTGCGCCTTGATGGCATCGCAATGCCGGTTCGTGCCGAGATCGCTGCTGCCGACTGCGACGTCTTGATTGTCGTCACAATCGTGCCGTGGCGCTCAGCATCGACCGGGCGTTGGCGTTCGGTATCGAAACAACTGGGTGCGGGGTGCGGAATGTCAGCGGCGTACGAGCGAACGCCGGAGACTACTCAGGGAGAAGTTGAATTCGGGGGCGCCGGGGGGTGCGGGGTTCCGGTCCATGTAGGCGATGGCGGCGATGATGGCGGCGACGGCGAGGGTGATGCCGCCGACGATTCCGGCCCAGCCCGCGAAGGAACGGGTATTCGGGTCGGCGTAGCTGACCTCGGCGCGCAGCGTGGAGACATCGCCGGCCGGGAGCTTCCAGGAGACGGTGGAGTCATCCTCGCGGTTGCCGTTGGTTTTGGCGACGCGGGCCGGGAAGGCCACCGTGAACTGGACGTCCGACCCGTGTGGCGGAACGGCTTTCAGGTCGACCCGGCCGTTGAGGCTGACCAGGTCGCCGGTGCGCTGGAACGACAGATTGAACATGCCCTGGGTCTGATCGGAGAGTCCGCCGAGCTGGCCGACCTCGCCGAAGGACAGATCCTCGAAGAACACCTTGCTGCCGACATAACCGTCCTGGCTGTACGGCTCGACCCGCACCTTGGCGGCCAGCGAATCGGGCGCCTTCAGCTGCGGGCCCTTGTCATTGGCGTCCGCGGGCACGACCGCGGCCACGATCCGGCCGGAGACCCGGTCATTGGACGACACACCCATCGAAACCTGGACCCGCAAGCAGCCCGCGAGCATGGGCACCAGCATTGCGGCCAGCAGTACTGCCGCCGCTACCCGCACCCTAGGCCGGGGTGAACGTAGAACCGGGGCATCGGGGATCGCGGTGAGAGGACTCGGCTGCACGGCTCACATCGTGCCAGGCGGTCGACCCCGATTGCTACGCGACGGGCGGAACACGCGTCGGCCGAAGTTTCGGAGCTATCGCGTCCACACCGTTTCATTCCCCCGAGCCCTGATCAACCGCACCAGCAGCGGTACGCCGAGCACTCCCGACCCGACACACCCATACCACGCCGAATACGGCAGATCGAGGAACACCGCATGGGCCAGCGTCGACCCGAGCCACGTCCACAGAAATACCGCGACCGGCACCAGCGCCTGCGCCGGAATCGGAAACCTGCGCGCGGTGCTGGCCTCTCGCATTCCCACAGTGCCTGTCCCCGCCACCCGGTCCAAGACGGTCAGTAGCCCCGCCATCACCAGCGCCACCGCGAACCAACCCAGATAGTTCGTATACGGAATCTCATCGAGTCCGGGCAGACCTCGACCGGTGGCGCACCAACTCCATTGACCATCCGCCACCATCTGCGGGTCCAGGAACAGATCCCAACCCACCGCGCCGACCCCCGTCAGCACAATCCGCCCGGCCGTATGCCTTGTCAGCAGGCCAGCCACCACCCACACCGGGTACAGCCCGCCCGTCCAGGCCAGCGCGACCACCAATGGCACACCCGCCACCGCCGGTCCCAACCTACCGTCGGCGTAGTCATAACAACCGAATGGGAATCCCGTTGCGGTACCGATGATCTCGGCAAGCAGCCCGAGCCCGGAGACGATAACCAGGAATCCCGCGGCGTACCGAAACCCGCACGTCGCCGCCGCGTGCACCAATGCCGTCCCCGCGGAAAGCAGCACCACCACTACGGTCACCCGATCGCGAGCGACGCCCGAGGACAGCGGATAGCCGATCTGCACGAGCACGAGCAGCACCGCGAACCCCACCGGCACAAGCAATCGTGACGTCCATTGTGAGGACGCCCGCAAACGCGGAATCCGGAGCGCACTGGGGCGGCTCTCGTCACAGCGGCGCGCACCAGAATCCGCGCCGGACACCTGGTCGGTGATCTCCGAATTCGCCGGGCCGGGCACGTGCACCTCGGGGCGTTCGACCGGCTCCGGTTCGGTGGACTCGGTCATCGCCTGCGCAGCAGGGGAAACCGGCTGCGGCGTCGATCGTGCAGCACCAACCGCGCCGCACTGCGCCCACTGGCTCCGGACACTCCACCACCCGGATGCGTCGACGCCCCGGTCAGATACAACCCGGGCGCCCCCGGCACCCGCTGCCCGGACAGCTCCGGCAGTGGCCGCCACAGCATCATCTGATCCAGCGACATCTCCACATGCATCACATTCCCACCGCGCAGCCCCAGCTCGCGCTCCAGATCGACGGGTGTCTGCACATGCCGCCGCAGCACACTCGCCGCGAACCCCGGTGCGTAGGAATCGACTTCGGCGATGATCCGATCGGCCTCCGGCGCGGCGTGCGCGGCCCAGTCGCTTCCGTCGGCTAGCTGGTAGGGATGCCACTGCGCCCAGAGCGAGAGCTGATGTTCACCGGCCGGGGCGATGCTGGGGTCCAGCGCGCTGAAGCTCATCGCGAGCACCACCGGGCGCGGCGGTAGATCCCCGGCCGACGCCGCACCGTGCGCCCGGCGCAGCTGCCGCCGATCCGAGACGAGAAACTGCAGGCCATTGGCGGATTCGGCAGTCGAACTTCCGGGATAGCGCGGCAGCGCGCTGGTCGCGAGCCGCACCACCATGCCGATGCCGGGACCGACCCGGATCCGCCGCTGCCAGCCATCGAGCACCGCACCGTCGAATCCGCCGTCCCGCAGCAGATCCAGTGTGGTCAGCACGTGCGCGCCCGCGATTACGGTGTCCGCGTCCAGATTTCGGCCCGAGGCGGTCGAAACCTGCCACCCCGCACCGACCTGGCGCAGGGCCGTGACCGCATCGCCGGTCGATACGGTACCGCCGTCGGCACGCAACCGCGCGACCAATGCCGCTGTCAGCGCCCCACTTCCGCCCACGGCCCGGCCCGGCGGCAGCGTATGCATCAGTGCGGCGAATCCGACCATCGGCGCGGTCCCCGGTTCCGACATCGGCGGCCCGGACTGCGCCCCGAACCAGGCCAGCGACGCCTTGAGCCGCTCGTCGTCGAAATACGCGTCCAGCAGTGCATCCCCGGTCTGCAGGAACTCCCGCGACAGCGCGCTCCCGCCGTCGCGCGCGTCGAGCCCCCAGAACGAGCGCAGCAGCCTGCCCGGCGTCGGCGTGCCGCCGAATGCACGCATCACCCGCGCCGAGCGCGGTCCCCAGATCTCCACGAAGCGCCGATACGCCGCCGCATCCCGCGCACCGCAGACCTCCGCGATTCCCGCGCAGGTGCGATCGAGATCGCGATGGAATACGATCGGCGCGCCGCCATCCGGTCCCGCGGGCGTGAAACCCCAAGGATCACAGTCGATATAGCGCAGCCCGAAGCGCGATAGCTGCAATTCCTCGATGATCCCGGTATGGCGCACCATGATATGCGCCGACGAGCCGCGATCGACCAGATGGCCGGGAAAGCGTTCGACCGTCGACACCGCGCCGCCGAGCACCTCGTCGCGTTCGAGTACCGTCACACGCTCACCGGCGCGCGCCAGATAGCACGCGGCGACGAGTGCGTTGTGGCCCGAGCCGACGACCACGACCGTCACAGCTCCGCCTCGCTAGCGCTCGGCTCCGCTGCGACCGTTGGTGCAGTGTCATCGGTGCCCTCGCTACGCTCGGTCACAGCTCCGCCTCGCTAGCGCTCGGCTCCGCTGCGACCGTTGGTGCAGTGTC
>NZ_JBSGEQ010000055.1:0-42958 GCF_053602975.1 Nocardia sp. NPDC004278 | reverse complement strand
GGTGAATCCGTCGCTGGGCAGGTAGTCGGCATAACGACGCGGCATGCCCTCCGCACCCAGCCAGTGCTGCACCAGGAAGGTGGTGTGGAAGCCGATGAAGGTGGTCCAGAAGTGCCACTTGCCGAGGCGCTCGTCCATCATGCGGCCGGTCATCTTCGGGAACCAGAAGTAGATACCGGCGTAGGTGGCGAACACGATGGTGCCGAAGAGCACGTAGTGGAAGTGCGCGACGACGAAGTACGAGTCGGTGACATGGAAGTCGAGCGGCGGGCTGGCCAGGATGACACCGGACAGACCACCGAACAGGAAGGTGACGATGAAGCCGATCGAGAACAGCATGGGCGTTTCGAAGGTCAGCTGGCCGCGCCACATGGTGCCGATCCAGTTGAAGAACTTCACGCCGGTCGGGACCGCGATCAGGAAGGTCATGAACGAGAAGTACGGCAGCAGTACGGCTCCGGTGGCGTACATGTGGTGCGCCCACACCGCGATCGACAGCGCCGCAATGCCCAGGGTCGCGTAGACGAGGGTGGTGTAACCGAAGATCGGCTTACGCGAGAAGACCGGGAAGATCTCGGACACGATGCCGAAGAACGGCAGCGCGATGATGTACACCTCGGGGTGGCCGAAGAACCAGAACAGGTGCTGGTAGAGCAGGATGCCGCCGGTGGCCGGATCGTAGATGTGGCCGCCGAGGTGGCGGTCGTAGGCCAGGCCGAACAGCGCGGCGGTCAGCAGCGGGAAGGCGAGCAGCACCAGAACACTGGTGACGGCGATGTTCCAGGTGAAGATCGGCATCCGGAACATGGTCATACCCGGCGCGCGCAGGCAGACGACGGTGGTCAGCATGTTGACGCCACCGAGGATGGTGCCCAGACCGGAAACCGCGAGGCCCAGGATCCACAGGTCGGTGCCGACACCCGGCGAGTGCAGGATGTCGGTCAGCGGCACATAGGCCGTCCAGCCGAAGTCCGCGGCACCACCGGGGGTGATGAAGCCCGCGGTCGCCATGGTCGCGCCGAATGCGTACAGCCAGTAGCTGAAGGCGTTCAGTCGCGGGAAGGCGACGTCGGGGGCGCCGATCTGCAGCGGCAGGATGATGTTGGCGAAGCCGAACACGATCGCGGTCGCGTAGAACAGCAGCATGATCGTGCCGTGCATGGTGAACAGCTGGTTGAACTGCTCGGGCGAGAGGAACTGCAGACCCGGGCGGGCCAGCTCACCACGCATCAGCAGGGCCATCAGACCACCGATGAGGAAGAACGCCATCGAGGTGGTCAGGTACATGACACCGAGGACCTTGGGGTCAGTGGTGGTGACCATCTTGACGATGAACGAGCCCTTCGGCCCGGTCCGAGCCGGATACGGCCGAGTCGCTTCCAACTGAGGGACTGGCTTTGGCTCTACGGCAGTCACTGATCCTCCTGAAAGGTGCCTTTAGGTCGCTCCGCAGGCTCCGCTGCTCGCATCCGTCCCACTACCGGGAGCAGACGAGGAGTTCGCTTGCGCTCTTGAGATCGTAAACCGTGCTGCCGCAGCATTCCGCACGGGTCCTACTCAGCGTCGTATTTCCCGGTTCGGGCGCCACTGCCTGCGCATCCGGCAATCATGAAATCGGCACCGCCCGAGCCGCTGCATCCGCGTGACCTGCCAGCAGTCACGACCGATGACTTTCCTGGGCGGCCGACGTCTCTACCGGTGACAGCGTTCCACCTGTGCTACCTCCAAGGAGACCGTTATGAGTACAGCATCGCGCAGCGATTCGATGAGGGGTGATGGTCGGGCGACGGGCGGGCCCGCACCGAAGATCGGCGACCCCTGCTGGGTCGATATCTATACCTCCGATCCCGATCGGGCCATCGATTTCTACGGCCAACTGTTCGGCTGGACCGCCGAGCGCGCGGGCGCGGAGTTCGGCGGCTATATCACCTTCCACAAGGACGGCAAGGCCGTCGCGGGCGGCATGGGCAAGACGGCCGACAGTGTCGAAGGCCCGGATCAATGGACCGTCTACCTCGCCTCGCCCGATGCCAAGGCCACCGCCGACGCGGCCACTGCACGCGGCGGCATGGTCGTGGTGCCGCCGATGGATGTCGGCGAACTCGGCGTGATGGCCGTGCTCGGCGATGTCGGCGGCGCGGGCGTCGGCATTTGGCAAGCGGGCCAATTCGCCGGTTTCGAAACCATCGGCATCGTCTCGGGCGGCACGTGGAGCGACCATGCGGGCAGCCCGTCCTGGTTCGAACTGCACACCCGCGACTACGCGGGCGCACTCGCCTTCTATCGCGAGGTGTTCGGCTGGAGCGATACCTTCACCATCTCCGACACCCCGGAGTTCCGCTACACCACCATTCACGCCACCAGCCCGATGCTCGGCGGTGTCATGGACGCCTCCGCCTTCCTGCCCGAGGGTGTACCGGCGGGTTGGACCATCTACTTCGGCGCCGACGATGTCGACGCGGCGGTTGCCAAGGTCGTCGAACTCGGCGGTACGGTGCTGTCCCCGCCGCAGGATTCCCCCTACGGGCGATCGGCTCAGGTCGCCGATCCCACCGGTGCTCGCTTCAGCATCGGCGGCAACAGCAAATGAGCTAGGACGACGACCGCGCGGAATCACCCACCCGACAGTGGGATTCCGCGTGGTCGCGGCCGCATATCCGGAGGTGGTCGGCGCGCCGTGGTGGCCTCGCGTCCCGGGACCCGCGGCACCCGGTACCCTCACCCGCATGCCGGTGAGCGCCCTTGTTCGCACCCGAAACCGCACCGCTAGCGACTGCTTGCAGGTCGCTCGAAACTGCGCTGCCTCCTCTCGATCCGGCACCGCCCGGCATCGCCGGCACCGGGGTACCGCGGTCGCCCTACTCTGCGCCGCACTGCTCGTCGCGGGCTGCAGTCAGCAGGACGACGCCAGCTCGATCGTGCGCACCACGACGAATATCGCGGGTGCGGGCGTGGTCGGGCTCGACCGCGACACCTCGCAGGCGTGCCCGTTGCCGAGCGCGCCCGATCCGTCGAACGGCAAGACCCGCACCGTCACCCACGCCGCGGGCACCTCGGAGGTGCCCGCCGATCCGCAGCGGGTTGTGGTGCTGTCCACCTCGGCACTCGACGCCACCTGCGCGGTCGGCCTGTGGGAGCGCGTCGTCGGCGCGGTGCCGATCGACGGACCGCGCCCGCAGCCCATGTATCTCGGTTACGGGGTGCTGAAGATTCCCGCGGTCGGTTCGGCCGCACAGCCCGATCTCGGGCAGATCGCCGCCCTGCATCCCGATCTGATCATCGGCGATACCTCCGCTGGCGCCAGCGGTTTCACCGCCCTGCAGGCGATCGCGCCTACCGTACTCGCCGATCCCGCCGGCAGCTGGCAGAGCGAATTCACCACGCTCGCAGCGGGTCTCGGCCGACGGGGGGCTGCGGCCACCGCACTGGACAACTACCGCGCGGAGGCTCGGGAAACGGGTAATGCGCTGGCCGCCAGCCAGAGTCAGGCCTCGGTGGTGCGCTTCACCGCGGACCAGATGCAGGTCCAGGGCAGTAACAGCTTCGCGGGCCAGGTGCTCGGCGACGTGGGCGTGCAGCGCCCGACCGCCCAGCGCGGCACCTCCTTCGATGTGACCGACAAAGACCTGATCAAGGTCGAGGGCGACATCATCTACGTCATCTTCGCTGGCGAGTCGGGCGAGCGGTACGGCAGGACGGTGCTGCGCGGCGATGCCTGGAAGGACCTCGGCGCCGCCACCGATAAGCGGGTGTTCGCGGTGGATGACACCGTCTGGCACGGTGACGGCCCGACGGCGGCCAGGGCCCTGCTCGCCGATCTGCGCGGCAGCCTCAACGGGTTCGTGACCGACTAATACGCACACCTTGGGTGGGGATTCACTCACCCTTGGAGTGCGCTGCTCAGCGCTTGGGTAGCTGTCGCCATCCCCTCCCGACAGCGAGATTAGAGAGGTACCGAGAGCGCCTACCTGCGAGGGGACACCCAATGAGCATCACACTGGTCGAATCGCCCGCCTACAACGTCATCCAGTTGCAGCCGCACCTGCGGAACGCGGCCGAGCTCGATCAGACTGCGGCCGCCACCAACTCCGGGGCACTGGCAGATGTCGAGATGGATCGCTGGGCGAACCGGCTGGCCCGAGTGCTGATCGCCCGTGGCGCCGCGGTGAACACACGGATCGCGCTGGCGGTCGACCCGCAGATCGAAGCGACGGTCGCCGCCTCCGCCGTGGTGAAGCTCGGCGCGACTCCGGCAGCGATGGCCGAGGACGCGGTCCCCGGCGCCTACCTCGGTATCACCACCAAGGCCCGTCGTCCCGAGCTCACCGATGCCATCGACTGGCTGATCCTGGACGACCGCTCGACACTGCAGCGCTACCTGGTCAGCTCCGATGCGCCGATCACCGACGCCGATCGGCTGACCGTCCGGAAGTCTGCCTGACCTGCCATTTCGCCTGCGCGCCCGAACCGGCGAAGTTCGGGCGCGCTGCGGCGTGAACGACGCGCCGGGGGGCGATAGCGCAACGAAACCACCTAGGAACCCGGGAACGCCGCCGATCGAACACAGTGTGATGAATACGCCTTCGGTCGGCCCGGCACCGGTCCAAAATGAACTTGCTACTACGCGACGGTCGGGACCAGCGGTGCACAACCGCGCCAGACGTCAGAACGCAGGTGTGCTTATGCAACAGCCATCGTCCTCGAACGGAAAAATAGGCACCGCACCGCCCGACAGCGCGTTCCCGCTGTCGGCGGCTCAGCGCGGCATCTGGTTCGCCCAGCACATCGCGGGCGATACGCCTATCTCGATCGCACAGTACGTCGAACTGATCGGCGAACTCGATCTCGACACGCTCGCCGCGGCCGCCCAGCAGACCGGGCGCGAATTCGGGACCGGATATGTCCGGCTGATCGATGTCGAAGGGCAGCCGTACCAGTTCGTCGACACCACCATTGTCGACGAATTCACCCTGGTCGACCTGCGCGATGAGCCCGATCCCGAGGCGGCGGCACATGCCTGGATGCGCGCGGAGTATTCCGCGCCGCTGGATCTGGCGCACGACCGATTGGTCGCGGTGGTCATGCTGCAACTGGCCGATGACCGCTGGTTCTGGTACTCGCGCATGCACCACATCGTGCTGGACGGTATGGGTGCGCTCGCCCTGGTACAGCGCACCGGCGAGATCTACAACGCCGCCATCGAGGGCCGCGAGGCGCCGCCCGCCAAGGCTGAGCCACTGCAGAAGATCGTCGACGTCGATCTGGCCTACCGCGGCTCGGACCGATTCGGCGCCGACCGCGAGTACTGGCGCGAGCATCTGGCCGGGATGGCCGACCCGGTCAATCTCGCGGGTCGCGAGGCCGATGTCGACGCGCCGCCGAGCCGGGTCTCGGGCGCACTGCCCACCGCGACGGCCGACTTGCTCGATGCCGTGGCGAAGGCGGTGGGCTCGAACGCCGCGCCGACCATCGTCGCCGCCTTCGGCGCCTATCTCGCCGCGCTGACCGGTGCGCCCGAAGTGGTACTCAGCCTGCCGGTTTCGGGACGCACCACGGCGGCGCTGCGCCGCTCCGGCGGCATGGTCGCCAATGTCGTTCCGATGCGTCTGCAGCTGTCGCCGACCACCACGGTCGGTGACGTGATCCGGGCGGCGCAGAGTGAGCTGACCGGGGCGCTGCGCCGGCAGCGTTACCGACAGGAGGACATCGTCCGTGATCTCGGCTGGTCGATGGACGAGGCGTCGTCGTTCGGTCCGGCCGTCAATTTGATGATGGTGGACACCAGGATTCAGCTCGGCTCGGTCACCGGACGACTGCACGTGCTGACATCCGGGTTGATCGATGACATCTTCGTCAACCTGTATCCGGGCGTGGGCGGCGAGAGCACCCACATCGATCTGCAGGGCAACGGAAACCTGTACAGCACAGACGAATTGGCGGCACATCACGCCCGCTTCCTGATGTTCCTGCACGCATTCCTCGCCGCCGGACCGGATGCGCCGCTGTATACCGTCCAGGTCGTCTCCCCGCAGGAGCAGGATCGGCTGGTGCCCGCGCGCGGACCCGAGGCGGTCGCGCCGCGCACCCTCCCCGAAATCATCGCGGCCGGTGCCGCACTCGACCCGGAGGCGGTGGCGCTGCGCTGCGGCGATACCGGCATGACCTACCGTCAGGTCGACGAGTACACCAACCGCCTGGCCCGCGTGCTGATCGCGGCGGGCGCCGGACCCGAACGCACCGTGGCGATTTCGATTCCGCGTTCGGCCGAATCCGTCCTCGCCACGCTCGCGGTGGCAAAATCCGGTGCGGCATTCGTCCCCATCGACCCGACCTATCCCGCCGACCGGATCGAGCATATGGTCGGCGACAGCGAGGTCGTTGCGGGCCTGACCGTGCACCCGGCGCGAAAGTCCCTGCCGGACCGCGTGCATTGGCTGCTGCTCGACGATGACGCGACAGCCGAAGCGGTGGACGCGCAGGATTCGGCGGCGATCACCGATGCCGAACGCCGCGGGCCGGTACACCTGGATCAGATCGCCTACATCATCTACACCTCCGGATCGACGGGACTGCCCAAGGGTGTGCTGGTGTCGCATCGCGGCCTGGCGAATCTGGTCACCGGTTCCGGTGCCGGATTCGGCGTCACCGCCGATTCGGTAGTGGCACACGCGGTTTCGCCGAGTTTCGATATTTCCGTCGAGGAGATCCTGGTCACCCTCGCCGCAGGTGCGTCGCTCGCCGTCGTGCCGCCGTCGGCGTATGCGGGCGAGGAGATGGCCGAAGTTCTGCGCGCGCATCGGGTCACCCATCTCAATGTCACCCCGACGGTGGTGAGATCCCTGGACCCGGCGACGCTGCCGGATCTGCACACGATCGTCGTCGGTGGTGACGCGTGTCCACCCGAGCTGGTGACCACCTGGTCCGGGCGGACGCTGTTGAACGGCTACGGGCCCACCGAAACCACCGTCACCGTGACCTTGAGCGGACCATTGCGCCCCGGCGGGCCGGTAACCATCGGCAGCATCGCTCTCGGCGTCACCGCTGTCGTGCTCGACCCGTGGTTGCGGCCGGTGGCCCGCGGCGCGGTCGGTGAGCTGTACCTGGGTGGCGCGGGCGTTGCGCGCGGCTATCACCAGCGCAATGGACTGACCGCCAGCCGTTTCGTCGCCAACCCGTACGCGCCGGGTGAGCGGATGTACCGCACCGGCGATCTGGTGCGGTGGACCGCAGACGACGAATTGGAGTACCAGGGCCGCAGCGACTTCCAGGTCAAGGTGCGCGGGTTCCGCATCGAACTCGGCGAGATCGATGCCGCGCTGCAACGGCAGCCCGATGTCGACTTCGCACTCACCATCGGCGCCGCGACCCCCGCCGGAGCGACCGCGCTGGTGGCATACGTGCTCGGCAAGCCCGGCACCGAGATTCACCCCGAGGCGCTCAAAGCCGCTGCCGGTGAAACGCTTCCGGCCTATATGGTCCCCTCGGTCATCATGGTGCTCGACAGCATTCCGCTGACACCGCTCGGCAAGGTGGACCGCAGGGCCCTGCCCGCACCGGATTTCAGTGTCCGAGCCGTTGTGAGCCGGGCGCCGTCGACGCCGCGTGAAGCGGCACTGGCCGACTTGTTCGCCGATGTCCTCGGACTCGATACGGTCGGTGTCGACGACAGCTTCTTCGCACTCGGCGGTGACAGCATCGTCTCCATCCAGCTGGTCTCGCGCGCGAAGGCTGCCGGGATCGGTTTCAGCGCACGAGATGTGTTCGAGCGCAAGACCGTTGCCGCGCTGGCCGCGATCGCGACCGACGTGCGCGCGCAGACGGTCAGCGAACTGCCCGGCGGCGGGGTCGGCACCGTGGAGCTCACGCCGATCGTGCACGCCATGGTGGAGCAGGGGCCGACCTGGAACCGCTTCGGTCAGGCCGTCTTGATCGGTCTCCCGGAGGGTTTCGGCCGCGACCAGCTCAGCGCCGCGGTCCAAGCGCTCATCGACCATCACGATGTGCTTCGCTCCACCCTGCGGCATACTGGGCAAGGCTGGGAATGGGTTGTCGCCGAGCGTGATTCGATAACTGCCGAGGACTTGATCGAGGTAGTTGCGGCCGACGCGGACTCCGACGACAGCTACGAGCGCGAATTACAACAGGCCGCAGATCTGCTCGATCCCGAGGCGGGTGTCGTCGCACGCTTCGTGCTGATCGAGCGGGCGGGGGCCGATCCACGGTGCTGGCTGGTGCTGCACCATCTGGTGACCGACGGCGTCTCCTGGCGAATCCTGCTGCCGGACCTGGCGATCGCGGCGGCGGGCGGCGCACTCGTGCCCGTCGGCACCTCCTTCCGGCGGTGGGCATACGGTCAGGCGGAACAGGCGGCCGAGCGGGTGGCCGAACTGCCACTGTGGCAGCAGATGCTGGCCACTCCGGATCCGGTCATCGGCTCGGCGGCGCTGGATCCCGCGGTCGACGTCGTCGCCACCATGGGCCAGTGCCGGACCATCGTCGACCCAGATATCGCCAACACGGTACTGGCCACTCTGCCCGACCAATTCCATTGCGGCGCGGACGATGTACTGCTCACCGGGCTCGCGCTCGCGGTGAGCCGCTGGCGCGATCGCAATACTGCGCTGCTCACCCTGGAAGGCCACGGCCGCTCCGAGACACTGCTGCCCGGCGCCGATATCGCCCGCACGGTCGGCTGGTTCACCAGCATCTACCCGGTGGCCATCGATGTGACCGGCATCGATCTCGACGACGCGTTCGCCGGTGGCAGCGCGGCGGGCACCGCGATCAAAACGATCAAGGAACAGCTGCGCGCGGTGCCGGATAAGGGCATCGGCTACGGCATGCTGCGCTATCAGCATCCGGAGTCCGCCGCCGCCCTCGCGGACACGCCGATCCCGCAGCTCAGCTTCAACTACCTCGGCCGTGCGCTCACCGGCGGGCACGCGGGGGCATGGCTGCCACAGCGTTTCGCGGCGACGCACAACGAGTCGGCGCCGCTGGCCGCGGTCGTCGATATCAATGCTGTGCTCACCGATGTCGGCCTGGAGGTCACCTGGGCCTATGCCTCGCGGCTGCTCGACGAGGCGGATGTCGGTCAACTCGCCGAGCTGTGGTCGCAGGCGCTGCGGGCGCTGGCGGCGCACGCCGGCTCGCCGGGCGCGGGCGGACGCACCCCGTCCGATTTCGACCTGGTCCCGGTGCAACAACAGCAGATCGAGAGCTGGGAGCGGGTCTACCCGAATCTTGCTGACGTCTGGCCGCTTTCGCCGCTGCAGTACGGTCTGCTCTTCCATGCGCTCTACGACACCGATACCGCCGACGGCTACACCGTCCAATCACTGCTCACGCTGGCGGGCACCGTCGATTCCGCCCGCCTGCGCAGTGCGGCACAGGCCTTGTTGGAACGGCATGAGAACCTGCGCGTCGCCTTCGTCGAAACCGACGACGGTCCGCGCCAGCTCGTGCTCACCGATGCCGAAATCCGCTGGCACGATATCGATCTCACCGATATCGCCGACGCCGACGAACGCGACCGCGAAGTCGACCGCCTCATCGCCCTCGATGCCCGCACCCGATTCGAACTCGACCGCCCACCGCTGATCCGCTTCACCCTCATCCGGACCGCGGCCGATACCTATCGGCTGGTCATGACCAATCACCATCTGCTGCTGGACGGCTGGTCGACGCCGCTGCTGGTGCGCGAACTGCTCACGCTCTACGTCACGTCGGGCGACACCTCGGTACTGCCGCCCGCGCACTCGTACCGGGAGTTCCTGGCGTGGCTCGATGAGCAGGACAATGCGGCCTCGCTCGCGGCCTGGACGCAATCGCTGGCCGGCGTGGATACCCCGACCCGCGCGGTCCCGACGCTGGCCGGGATCGAATCGACCGAGGCCGGAATGATCTCACGCGACCTGACCCGCGCCACGGTCGAGCGGCTGGAGACCACCGCACGCGAATCCGGCGCAACGGTGAATACGATGGTGCAGGCCGCCTGGGCAATGCTGCTGGCCATGTTGACCGGGCGCACGGATGTGGTGTTCGGCGGCACCGTATCCGGTAGGCCACCGGAGCTGCCCGGTGTCGAAGAGATGGTCGGGCTGTTCATCAATACGCTCCCGGTACGGGTCCAGCTCGATCCCGCGGAGAAGGTCGCCGACCTACTGACCCGCATCCAGGCCGAGCAAGCCCGCCTGCTGGACCACCAGCATGTGGGGCTGGCCGCCATCCACCGGGCCGTCGGCCTCGCCGAACTCTTCGACACGCTCACCGTATTCGAGTCGTATCCGATCGACCGGGAGGCGCTGTCGCAGGCGCTCGATATCGCGGGTATGCGGGTGCTCGATGTCGAGGGCACCGATGCGACGCCCTACCCGTTGGGCCTCATGGTCATTCCGCTGCGCGGCGCAGACGGGCACGACACGCTGCAAATCAAACTGAAATTCATGGCCGACCAGCTCGATATCACGGCGGCCCAACCACTGCTGGATCGCTTCATCCGGCTACTGACCCAACTCGCCGACAGCCCGAATGCCCTGGTCTCCCAACTGCAATACTGCGACGACGCCGAACTGGCCACCCTGCTACCGGTACGCGGCGCGGAATCGGTTCCGCCGCAGACACTTCCGGATATTCTGTCGGCGGGCGCGCGCATCGATCCCGATGCCATCGCGATCACCGCGGGCGATCTCACCATGAGCTATGGCGAACTCGATGCCTGGTCCAACCGCTTCGCCCGGGTACTGCTCGGCCGCGGTGTCGGCCGGGAGGTCTTCGTCATACTCGCACTTACCCGATCACTCGAATCCGTGGTGGCCGTCTGGGCGCTGGCCAAGTCCGGTGCGGCCTTCCTGCCGCTGGATCCGAGCTATCCGGTGGAGCGGATCGAGCACATGCTCACCGATTCGAAGGCCCCGATCGGGGTGACCGTCACGGCGACCGGTGAGACACTGCCCGGCACCATCGACTGGCTGCTGCTCGATGATCTGAACACGATTCGACGGGTCATGCTCGTCTCCGACGCACCCATTACCGACGAAGAGCGCGGGGGCCCCATCAATATCGACCAGACCGCCTACCTGATCTACACCTCGGGCTCCACCGGTAAGCCCAAGGCGGTCCTGGTCAGCCATCGTGGCCTCGCGAATATGGCTACCGCAGAACAAGAGGCCCTCGAACTCGATCCCGATATAAGTTCGCTGCAGGTCGCTTCGCCGAGTTTCGACGCATCGGTCATGGAGCTGCTGATAGCGCATTCGACGGGCGGCCGCCTGGTAGTAGCGCCACCGGATGTCTACGGCGGCAGCGATCTCGAACATTTGCTGCGCACCGAGCGGATCACCCACGCCGTGATCACGCCGTCAGCGCTGGCCACCATGGAACCGACCGATCTGGCCGACCTGCGGGTGCTAGGGGTCGGCGGCGAGGCCGCTGCACCCGAACTGATCGACCGGTGGGCGGTCGGGCGGCGGATGGTGAATCTATACGGCCCCACCGAATTCAGCGTCTGTGCGACCAGCCCGGCCGAACTGCTGCCGGGGAAACCGGTCACCATCGGCGGCCCGATCCGCGGCGCGTCCAATCTGGTGCTCGATACCTGGCTGCGCCCGGTACCGGTGGGCATCGCGGGTGAGCTGTACCTGGCCGGTCCGGCGCTGGCGCGTGGTTACTTCAATCGGTTCGAGATGACCGCGGCGCGCTTCATCGCGAATCCGTATGGCGCGGCCGGGGAAAGGATGTATCGAACCGGCGATATGGTCCGATGGGTCATCGGAGCCGACGACGCGCTGGAACTGGAGTACTTGGGCCGCAGCGACTTCCAGGTCAAGATCCGCGGGTTGCGCATCGAACTCGGCGAGATCGATGCCGTGCTCTCCCGTGACGAACAGGTCGAATACGCGGTGACCATCGGCCAGCCCGGACCGGCCGGCGCGACCGTACTGGTCTCCTATGTACTGCCCACCGAGGGGACCGAATTGGACGCCGAGCGGCTGCGTGACCAGGTGGCGACCGAACTGCCCGGCTATATGGTGCCCAGCCATCTCATCGTGCTCGACGAGATCCCGCTGACCCCGGTCGGCAAGCTGGATCGCAAAGCCCTGCCCGTGCCGGACTTCTCGGTCGCGCAACGACCGTATCTCGCCCCGCGCACACCCGTCGAACAGTCCGTTGCCGAGGTATTCGGCGATGTACTCGGCAATGAACGGGTGAGCGTCGACCAGTCGTTCTTCGAACTCGGCGGCAACTCGCTCAGCGCCACCAAAGTTGTCGCACGGATCAATTCGACCCTCGGCTCGACCATCGCGCTGCGCGATCTGTTCGACGCACCCACCGTCGCCCAACTGTCCGCGCGGGTGATCCCGGCCACCGACGGCAAACCGGGCCGGTTCGCCCTCGCACCCCGGATCAGGCCGGACCGAATTCCATTGTCCCCGGCCCAGCAACGCATGTGGGTGCTCAATCGGCTGGATCCGACCTCATCGGCGTACAACATCGCGGTTGCGCTGCGGCTCACCGGCCACCTGGATATCGACGCGATGCGCCGGGCGATGGCCGATGTGATCGGCCGGCACGAGAGTTTGCGCACGCTGTATCCCGTCGACGCCGAGGGACCACGTCAGGTGGTGGTCGGCGTGGAGGCGGCCGCGCCGACCATGCCGGTGCTCGAAGCCGAAGACGGCGCGCCACTGCGTGCTCGGATCAATGAGCTGGCTGGCACCGGATTCGATCTCGCCATCGAGCCGCCGGTGCGGGTCGGGCTGTTCCGGATCGTGGATCCGAGTTTTGCCGCCAGCGACGTGCTGGGGGCGGCGGCGCACTCCTCCGGCATCGCACCGGTCAGCTCGAGCCCGTCCGCTGGCGTCCCAGCGGTGTCATCGAGTCCGTCCTCGGGCCTGGCTCCGGTGGCCTCGAGCTACCCCGCGACGGATGCCTCGGTCGCGGTTTCCACTGGTGACGTGCACGTCGTTGTGCTCGTCGTACACCACATCAGCGCTGATGGCGCATCGATGGCGCCACTGGCCGCCGATCTGGTCACCGCGTACTCCGAGCGGGTCAGCGGGGACGAGACCGCCAGGGTGCCGCTCACGGTGCAATACGCCGATTTCGCCCTCTGGCATCGGGAACTGCTCGGCAGCGAGTCGGATCCGGAATCGCTGGCGGCACGACAGATCCGTTTCTGGACCGACACCCTCGCGGGTGCGCCGGATCTGCTGGAGCTGCCCGCCGACCGCCCGCGCCCGGCCGTGCAATCGATGCGCAGCTCCGACGTCGATTTCACGCTCGACGCGACATTGCACAGCGCCATTGTCGAATTCGCGGCCGCGAACAATGTCAGCGTATTCATGGTCGTACACGCCGCGCTCGCGGTGCTGCTCGCGCGGCTCGGCGGCACCGACGACGTGGTGATCGGAACGCCGGTCGCCGGTCGCGGTGCGCAAGCACTCGATGACCTCGTCGGCATGTTCGTCAATACGCTCGCGCTGCGCACCCCGGTCGATCCGGGGACCGGGTTCCGGCAGTTCCTCGCCACCGTGCGGGCCACGGATCTGGATGCGTTCGGCAATACCGATGTGCCCTTCGAGCGACTCGTCCAGGTGCTCAACCCCACCCGATCGACCGCACACCACCCGATATTCCAGGTGTCGCTGTCACTGCAGAACTTCGTCGAACCGGTTCTGGAACTGCCCGGATTGCGGTTCGAGGTCGAGGATTTCGATCGTGGTGCCTCACAGTTCGACCTGACCCTCGATTTGCGTGAGCGTTTCGGCGCCGACGGACCAGCCGGTGTCGACGGCGTAATGACTTATGCGACAGACCTTTTCAACGCGAGCACGATGGCGACCTTCGCCGCGCGATGGCGTCGCGTACTCGCCGCGGTCGTCTCGGATATCGATGTGCGTCTGGCCGATATCGATATCCTCGACGAATCCGAACGCGCACAGCTGGTTCCGGTGTGCGGCCCGGCAACCGCGGGGACGACGACGCTGGCCGAGGCACTCGCCGCATCCGCCACGTCGTACCCGGACCGCCCGGCAGTGGTCGCCGACGGTCGAACGACGACCTACCGGGAGCTCGATGCCCGGTCGAACCAGCTGGCCCGACTCCTGCTCGAGGCGGACACCGGCCCGGAAACCGTAGTGGCACTCGGTCTCCCGCGCTCTGCGGAACTGCTCACCGGCATGTGGGCCGCCGCGAAGGTCGGAGCGGCCTTCCTACCGGTAGATCCGAAACATCCGGTGGACCGCATCGACCATATGCTCACGGATTCGGGCGCGCGGGTCGGGCTCACCCTTTCCGCCTATCGGCCCCTGCTACCCGACAGCACCGAGTGGCTCGTCCTCGACGACACCGCACTCAGCACACGCCAGCAGGCGGCAAGTGCGGCGGCCCTGTCGACGAATTCGATCCGGCCCGATAGTCCGGCCTGGATGATCTACACTTCCGGATCGACCGGAACACCGAAGGGCGTCTCCGTCTCCCATCGCGGTATCGCCGATCTCATTGCCGCACAGCGGGATTCACTCGGTGTCGACGCGGACTCCCGGGTATTGCAGGTGGCCTCACCGAGTTTCGACGCATCGGTGTTCGAGGCGCTGATGGCCTTCGGGTCCGGTGGCGCGTCCGTGGTCGCACCGCCGGAGGTGTTCGGCGGCAGCCCACTCGCCGAGCTGATCGCCGCCGAACGGGTCACGCATATGGTGATCACGCCGTCGGCCTTGGCCACGATCGATCCCGCCGAGGTATCGAGTGTGCGGGTGCTCGCGGTGGCGGGCGAGGCGATCGGTGCCGAACTCGTCGAGCGCTGGTGCACCGACCGGACCATGGTGAACCTGTACGGTCCGACCGAATCCACCATCTGGGCAACGGGTTCCGCGGCACTGGTCGCGGGCACACCGGTCACCATCGGTGCGCCCATTCGCGGCGCCGCCGCACTGGTCCTCGACGACCGGCTGCGCCCGGTGCCCGTCGGCGTCGCGGGCGAGTTGTACCTGGCCGGACCCGCACTGGCCCGCTGCTATCACGCCCGGCCGAGCCTGACCGCGTCGCGATTCATCGCCAACCCCTTCGGCGGCCCCGGCGAACTCATGTACCGCACCGGCGATCTGGTGCGCTGGGCCCGCACCACGGGGCAGGCCTTGGAACTGGAGTACATCGGCCGCACCGACTTCCAGGTCAAGGTGCGCGGTCAGCGCATCGAACTGGGTGAGATCGACGCGGTGCTCGGGCATGCGGACGGGGTCGACTTCGCCGTGACGCTCGGCGTTCCCGGCCCCACCGGATCGACCGCGCTGGCGGCATACCTCGTCCGCAAGCCCGGTGTCGAACTCGATATCACGCAGGTGCGCGCGGTCGCCGCAGATGCCCTGCCCGCGTATATGGTGCCCGCCGCCTTCGTCGTGCTGGACGCCATCCCGCTCAACGCCGTCGGCAAACTCGACCGAAAGGCCCTGCCGGAACCCGAATTCGTCGTCGAGGAGACCGAATACCGCGCCCCCTCGACCGCGACCGAAGAGATCCTGGCGCGGATCTACGCCGAACTCCTCGACCGTGCCAAGGTCGGCGTCGATGATTCGTTCTTCGCGCTCGGCGGTGACAGCATTCTCGCGATCAAGCTGGTATCCCGTGCGAAGCTGCGCGGCATCCAGTGCACGCCACTGCAGGTTTTCGAGCATCGGACCGTGGCCGCGCTGGCCGCCGCCGTCGACGCCGCGGGCGCGCTCGTCCCGCTCGAGGAGCTGCCCGGCGGCGGTATCGGTGAACTGCCGCTCACCCCGAATGTGCGCTATCTGGTCGAGCGCGGCGGTAACTTCGACCGCTGCGCGCAGGCCACGGTGCTGGAACTTCCGGTCGGCATCGAACGCGGCCAACTGGTCGCCACCCTCACCGCCGTGGTCGACCGGCACGACATGCTGCGCTCACGGCTGTGGCAGGCCGAGGACGGCTGGCAGCTACAGGTGGACGAGCCCGGGTCGGTCGACGTCGACGCGCTGGTGCGGCGCATCGAATTCGATGCCGCCGCCGACTCGCTCGATCTGCGCGAATACACCGTGACCGAATTGGATGCCGCGGTGGATCGGCTCTCGCCAGCGAATGGCATTGTGCTGCAATGTGTCTGGCTCGATCCGGTCGGTGACGCCGGGGCCAGGACGAGATCGGGCCGATTGCTCGTCGTGGCGCACCGGATTGCCATCGACACCCCGTCGTGGCGAATTCTGGTGCAGGACTTGATCGCCGCATGGGCACAGGTGTCGGTCGGGAATACTCCGGTGCTGGCCGAGACCGGTACGTCGATGCGCCGGTGGTCGTATGCCCTCGTCGAGGACGCGCATACCGACCGACGCGTCGCCGAACTCGACCATTGGCACCGCGTGCTCACCGGTCCCGATCCGCTGGTCGGCGCCCGCGAACTCGATCCGGCGATCGATCGGGCACACACACTGCGCACGGTCGAACTCGAGGTCTCCGACGAAGTGACCGACGCGCTGCTCGCCACCCTGCCTCGGCTACTGCACGGCACCGGCACCGATATCTTGCTCACCACACTGGCCCTGGCACTGAATCGCTGGCGCGCACGCCAGAATGTCGACGAGCCGACGGCCTTGCTGCGCCTGACAGCCGATGGCCGACCACTGCGCGCGATCCCGGGCGCCGACCTCGGCCGCACGCTGGGCTGGGTCGCCCCTATCTATCCGGTGCGGCTGGATCTGACCGAGATCGATATCGATGACGCCTGCGCGGGTGGCGCGGCCATGGGCGCGGCGCTGCGCGCGGTCAAACATCAGCTGCTCGCGGTGCCGCACACGGGCATCGGCTTCGGCGAGCTGCGCTACCTCAATGACGCTGTGGCAGAAGGGCTTCCGCCCCGTCTGCCGGGCCGGATCGGCTTCGAATATCTGGGTCGGCATTCGGCTGGCGACATTCCGGCCGGACTCGAAGGGCTCGGCTGGTCGCCCACCGACGAATTCGGTGAGCTGCGCGCCGATGAGCACCCCGATGTCCCGGTCACGTCCGCGATCGATGTGACCGCCGTCGTCATCGACGATCGGTTGCACGCGAATCTCCGCTTCCCCGCAACACTCCTGAACCGCGCCGAGGTCGCCGAACTGGCCGCCCTATGGTCCGGTGCGCTCACTGCGGCAGCCCATTTCGCGCAGACCCCCGCGGCACAGCAGGCCGCCGCGGACGAAACAGCCGCTTTGGCGGCACAGGCCGCCGCGCGCGAAACCGCAACCGCACCAGCCGGACTCGGCCTCGGTGTACTCCTGCCGATCCGGCTCGGCGGCACCGATCCCGCGCTGTTCTGCATCCACTCCTCCTCCGGAATGTCATGGAGCTACCTGGGATTCGCGGAGCGGCTGCGCCCGGGTCGCCCGATCTACGGTCTGCAAGCACCGGATCTCGGTGGTGAGCCGTCGGCGCGCTCCATCGAGGAGTCCGCCGACCGCTACATTCGCGAAATCCGCGCCGTCCAGCCGACCGGGCCGTACCACCTGCTCGGCTGGTCCTTCGGCGGTCTCATCGCCCATGCGATGGCGGCGAAGCTGCAGGCAGCGGGTGAAAGCGTCGGAGTTGTTGCGCTATTGGACACCGATCACGCCGATATCGACAGCGACTCCATCGAACGGCTCTCGGCGGGCGCGTTCGTCAATACCTTCGGCTCGATCTTCGGTATCGATGATGTCCCCGCCGAGGCGACCGCGCAGGAAGCGGCCGACCTGATCGAGGCCCGACTGGGCATGGAGGTCATCGATGCCGAGATCATCGAGCGAATGGCCAATTCCTACAACGCATCCGCGCGCACCCGCACCGGATACCGCCGTCCGGTCTACGACGGCGACCTGCTGTATTTCAGCGCCACCGTCGACACCTCCGATATGGTCGGCCCGGACGGCTGGCGTCCCTATGCCACCGGCCGCGTCGTCAACCACGATATCGACGTCACCCACAATGAACTGACCTCACCCCAGGCGCTCGCGATCATCGCACGCGTTCTAGACGACCATTTGACAGCCACCACCACCGATTGAACTTCGTATTCGAATCAACCAAATTATCGGCGATCGCACGGAATTAGGATCAGTGCCTCATACCGTCTGCGACAGCCGCCGGACATCATTCGACGTCCACCGTGATCTGAAGAACCCACGCACAGCGCCCCCGACCCGTACTCGACGGATCGGGGGGCGACACGAAATCTATTGCGCTGTTGGGGATCCGAGCTCGCGCGCCAGTGCCCAGATGATCAAGACATCGATGGCGATGATCACCAGCGACCAGAACGGATACATCGGCGCGAACAGGAAGTTGTCCATCAGGCTGATCGAGGCCATCACGATACCCGCCCAATAACCCCAGGTCTGTCCGGACACGATGCCGATGCCCGCAACAAGGATCAGCACCGCGATCACCAGATGGACCCATCCCCACACCGAGACGTTCACCTGGAAGACCTGGTCTTCGGTCAATACGAACAACTCGCGCTTCGCGATCGCGGCGATGGCGGCCATCAGATGCAGCAAACCGGCGATCAGGATCAGAACGCCCGCGAAGATCGTCATGTCATTGAGCGCGGGTCCGGTCTTGGCCGGGCCGGGACTGGTCATAACACACACTCCTTCCGAAACGCGTGGTAATCAACCGCCACAAACTAACCCGCGACACGCCTGGAGCGAGGGATGACCTCGGCGGGTCACTTGCTGAGACTGACCTCCGGTTCGGGAGCCGCGGCAATGCGCGGCCGAGCCAGCGCGCCCGGCCACCAGATCCGATCACCGATATCCAATGTCAGCGCGGTGACCAGGATCGAACGCACGATCACCGTATCGAGCAGCACACCGACGGCGATGACAATGCCCATCTCGGCAAAGGTCACCACCGGCATGGTCGCGAACACCGCGAAGGTGCCAGCCAGCACCAGCCCGGCCGAGGTGATCACCCCGCCGGTGGCGGCAAGGCCGATGAGCGCACCCGCCTTGGTGCGATGTTTGGTCGCCTCCTCGTGCACCCGCGACATCAGGAAGATGTTGTAGTCGATGCCGAGCGCCACCAGGAAGACGAAGGTCAGCAGCGGCAGGCCGGCATCGGCGCCCTTGAATTCGGCCAGATCGAAGATCCAGTGGCTCAGCCCGAGCGCGGCGAGGTAGGACAGCACCACCGTTGCGGTGAGCAGAATCGGTGCGAGCACCGCGCGCAGCAGCACCATCAGGATCACCATCACGATGGCGAGCACAACCGGCACGATCACCCGATTATCGTGTGCCACAGCGTGTTTGATATCGAGCACAACCGCCGTCTGCCCGCCGACCTTGGACGCGGGATCAACCGCGTGCACCGCGGCACGCACCCGGTCGATGGTCGCGTCGGCGGCGCGACTGTCCGGCGGATCCGAGAGCGTGCCCTCCAGATAGACCAGATCGCCGGAGATGATCGGCCGCGACGGCGCGGTAATGCCGGGCGTCGATCCCAGCGCCGTTGCGACGGCATCGGCACGCGCGGCGGAGGCGATGACCATGACCGGCGTACCGGTGCCCGCGTCGAAATGCCGTTCCAGCACTTCGGTTCCGGTGACCGCAGCGGAGGAGCCGACGAACGCGTCCTTGTTCGCGATCCCGTTCGACTCCAACCCGATGGCGCCCAACGCGACTGCACCGAGCGCCAGTGCGGTGCCGATCCAGACCGTGCGCGGCCGCCGGGCGATCGCGAATCCGACACGCGCCCAGATACCGGATTCGGTCTCGTTGACGGTGCCGAAGTTCGGGTGGCGCGGCCAGAAGATCCACCGGTCGACGATCACCAGGAGCGCGGGCAGCAGCGTCAGCATCGCCAGCAGTGCGACCGCGATGCCGATCGCACACACCGGGCCGATGCCCTTGGTCGAATTCATCTCCGCCACCAGCAGAGCCAGCATCGAGACCATCACGGTGCAACCACTCGCCAGTACCGCTGGCCCGGCCCGGTGCAGTGCGACGGCCATGGCCTCATGCCTATCGGGATGGCGGCGCAGTTCCTCGCGATAGCGGGCCACCAGCAGCAGCGCATAGTCGGTGCCCGCGCCGAATACGAGCACGGTCAGAATGGCCTGGCTCTGCGCGTTGACCGTCAATCCCAACTTGGTCGCGCCGAATACCGCGGCCTGCGAAATCGCCAGTGCGAAGGCGACGGTGATCAGCGGCAACGCCCATAGCATCGGACCATAGGTGGCCAGCAGGATGACGATGACGACCGCGGCGGCGGCGTACAGCAGCAATCCATCGATACTCGCGAACACCTTGCCGAATTCGGCGGCGTATCCGGCCGGTCCGGTGGCGTAGAAGGACAATCCGTCGGGTCGCTCGCCCGCCGCGTCATTGATGGCGCCGACCACGTTGGTCAGGCGGCTCCAGCCGTCGGCCCCCATCGAGATCGGCACCAGAATCTCCAGTGCCTGACCGTCCTGCGACGGAATCGGGCCGAGCAGCTTATCGGCCACCACATGCTCGACCTGGCGGAACCGGGTGGCGTCGGCGCCGACCGCGAGCCGGTCGGCGTCGGTGATTCCACTCGGGCGCTCGTAGACCAGTACCACCGGAACCTGGTCGCTATTGCCGAATTTCTCGGCCAGCTTGTACGCCTGCGTGGATTCGGCGCTGTCCGGCAGCCAGGTGACGTTGTCGTTCTTCTGTGCGCCGGTGAGCTTTCCGGCGAAGGTGCCGAGTGCGAGCAGTGCGATGATCCAGACGCCGAGCACCACCCATTTGCTCCGGCGACCGCTCGGCACGCGCGCGAGTCTGCCGAGCAGATCGGTCATATCCGGATCGGTCGGTGCGGACATCGGGCCCCCTCGGTCACCACCCTGATCTTTGTTAGCAACCTGCAAGCGGGCGCTAGCGGCTGGCACCGATGCTACTGCCGGGTTCTGACATCCGCGAGCGAAAATGTGATGCTGCGCCCACTCCGCGGGCCAGCCGACCAGGTCCGGTCCGCAATGAAATTTCCTCAGCGACTACAGCAATCTCGGTGCTGACAACGGACCACGTTGTCCCTTAGGGGCCCGGCCCACGAAAGGCCGATCGGCAACCCATGGGCGACCACAATGGCAGCACCGGTATCGATGCGCGGATTTCGCGCCGCGTGCCGCACAATGGGTGCCGCACGCGGTGGTCGCCGGCGTTTCTGCGCCATAGCGATAACCGCCGCTGCGACACAAGGTGTTGTGCTGCATGGACTTGTCACCCCCAAGGAGTAGTGTTCAGGGGTAGGCAATTCCGTGACGGCAGCGTGCTCGGGAAGGGTGTGGAGGCAGGATGAAACTGATCGATCGGGTGTCGGCCATCAACTGGAATCGGGTGCCCGACGAGAAGGATGCCGAGGTCTGGGATCGCCTGACCGGCAACTTCTGGCTGCCCGAGAAGGTGCCGGTCTCCAACGATATTCCGTCGTGGAACACCCTCACTGCCGACGAGAAGCAATTGACCATGCGGGTCTTCACCGGCCTGACGCTGCTGGACACCATTCAGGGCACGGTCGGCGCGGTGAGCCTGATTCCGGATGCCGTGACGCCGCACGAGGAGGCGGTGCTCACCAATATCGCGTTCATGGAGTCGGTACACGCCAAGAGCTACAGCTCGATCTTCTCCACCCTGTGCTCCACCCGCGAGATCGATGACGCGTTCCGCTGGTCGGAGGAGAACCGAAACCTGCAGCGCAAGGCCGAGATCGTCCTCGAGTACTACCGCGGCGACGATCCGCTCAAGCGCAAGGTGGCCTCCACCCTGCTGGAGAGCTTCCTGTTCTACTCCGGCTTCTACCTGCCGATGTACTGGTCCTCGCGGGCCAAGCTCACCAACACAGCCGACCTGATCCGGCTGATCATCCGCGACGAGGCGGTGCACGGGTACTACATCGGCTACAAGTACCAGAAGGGTCTGGAGCTGCTGAGCCAGGCCGAACGCGACGACCTCAAGAACTACACCTTCGAGCTGCTTTTCGAGCTCTACGACAATGAGGTCGAATACACCCAGGACCTCTACGACGAGGTCGGCCTCACCGAGGACGTCAAGAAGTTCCTGCGCTACAACGCCAACAAGGCCCTGATGAACCTGGGCTACGAGGGCCTGTTCCCCAAGGACGAAACCGACGTCAACCCCGCCATCCTCTCGGCCCTGTCCCCCAACGCCGACGAGAACCACGACTTCTTCTCCGGCTCCGGCTCCAGCTATGTCATCGGCAAGGCCGTCAATACCGAAGACGAAGACTGGGAGTTCTGACACGGCGGTGCCATGAAATCCGGCTCGATCCACGGATCGAGCCGGATTTCTCGTATTCGCCTCAGATGCCGAGGACGATCTTGGCAGTGGTGAAGTAGATGATCAGACCGGTTGCGTCCACCAGCGTCGTGACCATGGGGGCGGAAACGACGGCCGGATCGATCCGGAAGCGCTTGGCCAGCAGGGGCATGGTGCCGCCGATGGTGGCGGCCCAGCCGCAGATGATGACCAGGGTGATGCCGACGACCAGGGCGGTGCCCGGGTCGACGAACAGTGCGCCGATGGCGACGCCCGCGGTGGCGAGCATGGTGCCGAGCACCAGACCGACCCGGCATTCGCGCCAGATCACCTTGAACAGGTCCGAACCGCGTACCTCGCCGACGGCGAGTGCGCGCACACAGGCGGTCGCCGCCTGGGCGCCCGCATTGCCACCCGCGCCGATGAGCAGCGGGATGAACAGTGCCAGATGCGCCGCCTGCTGCAGGGTGCCCTCGAAGAAATCGGTGACACTGACCGTCAAGGTGGCCGCGAACAGCAACAGCAGCAACCACAGCGCGCGGTAGCGGGCCAACTGGAAGACCTTGGCCGCCATGTAGTGGCCCTCCCACGGCGCGGAACCCGCCTGCTTGGCGACATCCTCGCTATCGGCAGCCTCGATGACCTCGACGGCGTCATCGATGGTGAGCAGCCCGACCAGCCGGTCCTCACTGTCGACGACCGGCAGGTTGATGACATTGGTCTCGCGCATCAGCCGCGCCGCCTGCTCCGCGGAATCGGTGGCGCGCACGAATGTGGGTTCGGTGACGACGAGATCGGAGACCATCGTGTCCGGACGACTCAGTACCAGTTCGCGCAACTCGACAATGCCGGTGAGGCGGCGACCGGAGTCGACGACGGGCAGCGTGTACACCGTCTCGGCATTGATGCCCTTGATCCGCACCGTCTGCAGCGCGTCGGGCACGCTCAAATTACGCGGCAGCGCAACGACTTCCGGCGTCATATAGAGCCCGACCGAGCCCTCCGGATAGCCGAGCAACGTCGCGGTCATCCGCCGTTCGCGCGCGCTCAGTCCGGCGAGCACCTTCTTGGCGACCTTGGCGGGCGCCTCGCGCAGCATCCTGGCCCGGTCGTCGGGGTCCATGCCCTCGACCAGCTCGCGGAAGCTCTGATCACGCAGACCCTCCAGAATCTGTTGCTGGTCAACGGGTTCGAGCTCCTCGAAGACGGCAAGCGCCAGATCCTTGTCGAGCAGACGGAAGGCAACGCCCGCTTGGACGGCGTCCATGCGTGCGAGTTCGTCCGCGATGACATGCGGCGAATGGTCGTCGAGCCAGTCGAGCGCGGCGTCGACACGATGGGTATCCGCGATGTCCTGCAGAGATGCGGACAGCGTCGGACGTGCTTCGATGAGATCGGTCTGTGACATGGGAGGTCCTCAGCACACGGCGAGTAAGCGAGTGAATCGAAAAACGAAGTCACACCGCGGGCACCGACCCCATGACCGCTAACCCGAGAAGCTACGGCTCCCGGATGCTAACGATTGCGCGAAGGGGCGGCGCCGCGCGGCCTTCGACTGGGAGGTTCGCTGCGCATGGCAACCCCACCTCCTAATCGCCGCCGCAGCACCGTCAGCACTGCAGATTTCTCGAATGCGCCACCCGAACGGGCTGGCCGCACAGCTTCCGCTTGAAGGATACATGCGATGGCGCTGGTGTTCACAGTCGAATCGGGTAAAGACCGACGACATCTCGTCCGGCTATGACCGTTGCCACTCCAGGGCGTCAGGGCGATAATGTCGCGCCGACAGCGCTCTCGACATCGGGCCACGTCGGCGTGTGCTCGATCCACTCCGGCACCGGTTCGGCTTGCACACCGAACAGATACAGATGCGGCACCAGATCGCGCAGCGCCAGATGCACCTCGAGGCGGTCGTCGATCATGTGCGTGATCCCCAATTCCGCGCAGTGGATCGCCTTGTCCGCCCGCTTGCGGCAGCACCGCACGCTCTCGCGCGCCACCCCGGTCCGCTGGTAGAACCCCTGATGATCGAGCCACTGCAGGGTGCGTTCCTGGACCCGGGGCCCACATTTGGAGATCACCCAGACCCGACCGTCGAACCGCTCGACCAGCCGCGCCAACACCTCGAATGCGCCATCGGTCGGCGGCGTGGCCAGTGCCTGTTCGATACCCCCTGAGAGAAAGACCGTATCCGCGCCCCCATCCGGCAGCGCGGCCCCCTGAATGACCCGACCGAAGTCCACTCCGAGTCGGGGTTGTCCATAACTATTCATCACTATTCCGATCCAGCTTGACCCGAATCGAGCTCACATGCCAGCGAATTGACGACCGAGTTGCGCGCATCCGGCGTAGAACCCTTGTCCGGGTGGCGCCGAGCCGGGAAGAGTGAACCGATTGCGACTAGGTTCGGTGCAAACACACGAAGGAGAGATCTGTGCGCTTCGGCATCTTCATTCCGCAGGGGTGGCGGCTCGATTTGGTCGGTATCGACCCGGCGGCGCAATGGGGGGTGATGCGCGATCTCGCCCAACGCGTCGATGCGGGCGATACCTGGGAGTCGCTGTGGGTGTACGACCACTTCCACACGGTGCCGGTGCCGACCGAGGAGGCGACCCACGAGGCGTGGACGCTGATGGCGGCATTCGCGGCCAGCACATCCCGCATTCGGCTCGGGCAGATGTGTACCGCGATCAGCTACCGCAATCCGGTGTATCTCGCCAAGGTTGCCGCGACGACGGATCTGATCTCGGGCGGCCGGGTCGAGATGGGCATCGGCGGTGGCTGGTACGAACACGAGTGGCGCGCTTACGGTTACGGTTTTCCGTCGGCGGGTGAGCGGCTCGGGCGGCTCGACGAGGGTGTGCAGATCTTCCGCCAGGCCTGGACCGACGGTAAGGCCACGCTGGACGGTAAGCACTACCAGGTCGACGGTGCCATAGTGCGGCCACTTCCATTGCAGGAGGGTGGGATTCCGCTATGGATCGCCGGTGGCGGTGAGAAGAAGACGCTGCGCATCGCGGCGAAGTACGCCAGCTACACCAACTTCAGTGGCGCACCGGAGGAATTCGCGCACAAGTCCGACATTCTGCGCGCGCACTGCGCCGATGTCGGCACCGATTTCGAGGCCATCGTGCGCTCCTCGAACTTCAACGCGGTCATCGCATCCACCGAAGCCGAAGTCGAGGAACGCCTTTCGGCACTCCAGGCGCGGTTGGCAACCGTAGTCGATGACAACCAGGCCAAGTCCTATGTCGACGGCATGTTCCGCACCTCTCCCGCCGTCGGCACCCCGGAACAGATCGTCGAGCGACTGTCCGCGGTCCGCCATCTCGGCCTGTCCTATGCCATCTTCAACTTCCCCGAAGCCGCCTATGACACCTCCGGCATCGAACTCTTCGAACGCGAAGTGGCCCCCGCCCTCCGCTGACCCCCGCCACCGCGGCGGGCGCCCCCTCGGCGCCCGCCGCTTTCGGTATGCGCCGCTGGCACACTCGGGCTACTTCCCCAGTGATAACCACGCGGCACGCGGTTATCACTGCGGCGGCACATCGCAGATCTGGACCAATTCCGTAGCGCGCGAACGTGTCACGAAAACCCCGCGGCCGGGCGGCAATGGCGATGGGCGCACATCACCGATGAGCGCACCCTCCTCCCGCGAGCCGCTCATGACCAATCCTTCGGAACCCAGCTCGCGCAACCTGTTGATCACCGGATCGTAGATGGCACGTCCGGCGCCACCGGTGCGCCGGGCCAGGATCAAATGGAACCCGAGATCTCTTGCCTGCGCGAGATAGTCGACCAGCGGCAGCAATGGATTGCTCACACTGGTGCCTACCATGTCGTAATCATCGACGATGATGAACAGCTCCGGTCCACTCCACCAACTGCGCTCGCGCAGTTGCTGTGGCGTGACGTCCGGTCCCGGGGTGCGGCGAGACAGGTACGCGATAAGTTCGGCGACCATGTCCGTCGCGGTCTGCGAGTTGGTCGAGTACCCCGCGAGATGGGCCTTCCCGACCGTACCGAGCATCGTCCGCCGAAAGTCGATCAGCCCAATTCTCGCTTGCTCGGGCGCGGCGTTCTCGGTCAGCCCCGCGACAATATTCCGCAGCATCGTCGTCTTGCCCGATTCGGAGTCGGCGAATACCAGAAAGTGCGGCTGGCTACGGAAGTCGAGGACCACCGGTCGCAGATCGGACTCGCGTAGGCCGATGATCACGCGATCCCGACTCTGCTCGATCGACAACACATCGGCGGTCGCGAGCACCTCGGCGCGCGTGATGTGCGCGGGCAGCAGCCGAATCTCGGGGGCACGGCGACCCGGGTATTCCGCGGCGATCTGTGCTGCGGCAGCGCGGATACCGGCAGGCACCGAGTCGAAGTCACTATTCGAGTCCAGTCGCGGCAGCGCCATCATGATGTGCTGGACACCGGCGGCCCCGAGAATCAAGCCGCGCCCCGACAGGTCGGGCACGAGGGCCGCGGCCTTCCTGCTGAGTTCGGACTCATTCGGATCATCGAGGCGCAGCTCGACCGGCATCCGGATCCGGTCCCGCACCGAAGGCCGGATATCGCGCCACTTGCCGGCCGCGAGAATCACATAGATACCGCACCGGAATCCCTGCGCAACAAGAGTATTCAGCTCATTATCCAGAGATTCGAACTGCCCGATCAATTCCCGCCAGCCGTCGACGACGAGGAACACATCACCGAGCCGATCACTCCACGAGTCATCCATCCGACGCAGTTCCGGCGGCAAGGAAACCTCCGCCGCCCAGCGACTGCGGAGTTCGTCGATCGACTCGACCTGTGCCGATGTGCAGATATCCGCGCGCTCACGCATCCGAGCCGCCAACTCGGCTACGGTGCGGCGGACCCGATCCGGATCCGACCTGTCTGCGATCGAACCCACATGCGGCAGCTCCGCGAGGTTCGTGAGTAATCCGCCACCGAAATCGAGGACATAGAACTGGGCCTGCTCGGGGGGTTGAGTCGCGCCGATCGCCAGCACTATGGTCGCCAACGCCCTGGACTTGCCGGACTTGCGGCCGCCGACCACCGCGACGTTCCCTTGATCCCCCACCGTGGGCATGGTCGTGAGCACATCTTGACGCTGCAAATAAGGATCATCGACGACGCCGACCGGTGCCGACGACCTCCCCTGGTGACTCCGGGTCGACAACAGTACGTCGATGGTTGTCGGCGCGGTCATTGGCGGCAGCCATACCGCACGTGCAGGTGGTGCAGCCCCGTGCAGTTGCGCAACCAGCGCCTCGAGCAGGGTGCGCTGAACCATGGCGCCGGTATCCTTGGCGAATTCGCCACGCTCCGGTCGCGACACGTACGCGGCTCGAATGCGAACCAACTCGGAGTGGTCATATTTCAAGTACGCATGTCCAGGCGTGCCCGGCAGGTGATAAGCATCCGGCACGCCCAACACCGCGCGCGATTCATTGGCCGAAAACGTCCGCAACGCGATCCGATAAGACATATGCGCCTCGAGCCCACCGAGCCGATATCCATCGAGTCGGTGCGTTGCGAGTAACAGATGCAGCCCCAACGAACGACCGAGTCGTCCGATCATGACCAACGCATCCGCGAATCCTGGCCGCTGCGAGAGGAGTTCGGCGAACTCGTCGACGATGATGAACAACAGAGGCAAGGGAGCGAGCTCAGCGCCCGCCGCACGGGCCGACTCGTATTCGCCGATGTTCACGAAATTCCCCAACGACTGCAGCAACTTCTGCCGCCACGCCACCTCACCCGCGATCGTCTCGACCAGACGATCGATCAGCGTAAGATCAGCCTCCAGATCGGGGACAATCGCCGAAACATGCGGCAGCCCAGCGAATCTGTCGAACGCATCGCCGCCTTTCGCGGAGATCAGCAGGAAGTTGAGCGCGTCGGGCGGGTGGTTGAGCGCAAGGCCAGCGACAATATTCTTCAGCAATGTCGACTTGCCCGAACCCGTGGCACCGACCACCAGACCGTGTGGACCCATACCGCCCTCCGCGGCCTGCTTCAGATCCAGCTCAACGGTTTCGCCGGTAGGCGTCACACCGATCGGAATACGCAGCCGCGCACGCGCGGCCCGCGGCCGCCATGCCACAGCGAGATCGACCCGGTCATTCGCATCCAGCCCGAACAGTTCAGCGAAGTCGACCTCACCCTCGAACGGCGAACGCCGCACCTGCGGACCTCGCGCGTCGGGCCACGCTCCGACGACTCGGCTCACCAATTCGCCGGCACCATCGGTCATCTCAACGACGCCTACCGAATCCTGTTGCAGCTCACGCAGATCCGGCATGGCGACGCGAAATGGTCGCTGTCCGTACAGCGCCCAGCCCGGCCCCTCCGGCAGCCGGGCGGCACGCTCGGGATTGAGTCGCGATTCCGCCGGGCGGTGCAGCCGCAGTTCGATATGTGCGGGCAGCAGATCGGCCAACCAGTCCGGTATTTCGGTCCAGTCGCGGGCCGTTGCGACCAGGTGCACACCGTACTCCGGACCCGCGCTCGCCACCTGTTTGATCCTGCTGTCCAGTTCCGCGATGTGCTCGCGGAAGTCGCCCCACCGATCGATCAGGAGAAAGACATCCGCGACCGGGCCTTCGGTCAGCACGGGCCGGGCGGCACGCAAACTGGCGGGTGAGTCGATATTGTTGTCCCGGTACAGCTTTTTGCGCCTGCGGATTTCCGCGGTGACCTTCTCCAACAGCACCAGAACCTGCTCGGGTTCGTCATCGCTCGCGACCCCGGCAAGGTGCGGTAGCGCACTCATCGAACCCAAGCGGTTGCTGGACTCCAGCGCGTAGACCTGCACTTCGTCCGGGGTATGCGTGAGCGCAAGCGATCCGGCGAGCGTGCGCAGCAGCGTGCTCTTCCCGGCTCCGGCGCGGCCGATAACCAGCAGATTTCCATCGGCCCCCGCCAGATCCAGCCAGACCGTCTCCCCCTCCGCACCGTCCACGCGCCGCTCCTGACCGATCGGCACCTTCAGTCGGCCTGTCCCCCACCAGTTCTCGGCACGCAGACCCGCCACCGGATCGCGTTCGAGCCGACCGAGCAGATCGCCGAGTTGAACTCGATCGCCCGCCTCGAGGATGCTGGAGTACTTCCGCCGCACCCGTGCGATGTACACCTCGTCCTTGAATACCCCGTAGTGATTCGGAGTCTGCCTGCTCGTGCGGGCGCGCACATCGGCGCTGGCATAGGTCCACAGATCGTGCGCTCCGATGAGTCCGCTGCCGTTATCGGCCAGGCCCGTGCCGATGCCCTTCACCAGCGCCGAGGTGAAGACCGACAGCGGCGCGGACTGATCCGTGCTCGCCCGTCCATCCTCGGCGGTCTCGATCGCGCTCGACGCGGTCAGCACGCAGATACCGTCTCCCGCAGCGAGTTCCCGACCGACATCATCGATATTCGGCGCGGACTTGACCACATCGGGACCGAGGAAGGCGCCGCTATAGCAGCAGTCCAGCAGAATGATCTTCGCCGCCGCGGCCGAATCCCTGATCAATTCCCGGATGAACGTCGAGGACACCGCCGTACTACTGATCAGTTGCGGGTCGGTATTGCTGGTCGCCAGATACAGGTTCTGCCTGGTTCGCAGGCCGTGACCGGAGAAGTAGAAGAGGATGACATCCTCCGGCTCGGCGCCGCGGAACAGCCGCTCGATACTGCGTTCGATCTCGGCCTTGGACTCGTTGATCAATAGCTCGGTCGGCCGGAAGCCGCCGATCTCCGGGTCGCGCAGCAACTCTCGCAACTGATCGGCATCGGTGACCGGCGCGTAGAGTCGAGGCAGACCCTCGAAGTGATAGGTGTCGTTGGCGACGAACAACGCCAACCGGCGTCCGGTCGGACTACTCATCGTCGAGCAGGTCGCGCAGCTGATCGACGATCTTGTCGACCTGCCCGTCGCTCGGCCGCGCGATGGTGACCTCCCGATCGCCATTCTTGACGGTGACCGAGGCGGCCCTGGTGCGGTCCAGGAATCTGATCACGATATCCCGTATCGCCCATGCCACGGTGCCGATCGCACCGCCGGAGGCGACCAGCTGGCCGATCTGCTCGAGCGACCCGGATTTCATGCCGTCGCCCGCGGGCGCCGTCGCACGTCGTACGACGAGGCCCCCGACCTCGCGCAGATCGGTCTGTAGCTCATCGGCGAGTTCATCGAGCCACTCGGCATCTCGTCGCCCGCCGGAATTGATCACCAGCACAACATCGGTCATGATCTGTCGCCCCTCCTATCGACCCACGCTCACCGTAGTCCGATAACTCTAGCCAGGAGGTATGCGACCCAAAAGCCGAGCGGGGCGGCCTCCCGATGGAGACCGCCCCGTTGGACGAAACAACTACAGCATGCAGCTCACGCAGCCCTCGACTTCGGTTCCCTCCAAAGCCATTTGGCGCAATCGGATGTAGTAGAGAGTCTTGATGCCCTTGCGCCAGGCGTAGATCTGGGCGCGGTTGAGGTCGCGGGTGGTCGCGGTGTCCTTGAAGAAGAGGGTCAGCGACAGGCCCTGGTCCACGTGCTGGGTAGCGGCAGCGTAGGTGTCGATGATCTTCTCGTAGCCGATTTCGTAGGCGTCCTCGTAGAACTCGAGGTTGTCGTTGGTGAGGTAGGGGGCCGGGTAGTAGACGCGGCCGATCTTGCCTTCCTTGCGGATCTCGATCTTCGACGCCACCGGGTGGATGGAACTGGTGGAGTGGTTGATGTAGGAGATCGAGCCGGTCGGCGGGACGGCCTGCAGGTTCTGGTTGTAGATACCGTGCTCCATGACCGCGGCCTTCAGCTCGAGCCAGTCGGCCTGGGTCGGAATGTGTACGCCCGCATCGGCGAACAGCTGCGCGACCCGATCGGTCTTCGGCTCCCACACCTGGTCGGTGTACTTGTCGAAGTACTCGCCAGAGGCGTACTTGGATTCGGGGAAGCCGCCGAAGTAGGTGCCGCGCTCCTTCGCGATCAGGTTCGAGGCCCGAATCGCGTGATACACCACGGTATAGAAGTAGATATTGGTGAAGTCGATACCCTCTTCGGACCCGTAGCGCACCCGCTCACGGGCCAGGTACCCGTGCAGATTCATCTGGCCGAGACCGATCGCGTGGGATTCGTTATTGCCCTGTTCGATCGACGGCACCGAGTAGATGTGGGTCTGATCCGAGACCGCGGTCAGTGCCCGGATCGCGGTATCGATGGTCCGCGCGAAATCGGGTGAATCCATCGTCTTGGCAATGTTGAGCGATCCGAGGTTGCACGAAATGTCCTTGCCCACCTTGGCATAGGTCAGATCGTCGTTGAACAGCGACGGCGTCGACACCTGCAGGATCTCCGAGCACAGATTCGAGTGGGTGATCTTGCCCGCGATCGGGTTGGCCCGGTTCACGGTGTCCTCGAACATGATGTACGGGTAGCCGGATTCGAACTGCAGTTCGGCGATGGTCTGGAAGAACTCGCGCGCCTTGATCTTCGACTTGCGGATCCGCTTGTCGTCGACCATCTCGTAGTACTTCTCGGTGACATTGATATCGGCGAACGGCACGCCGTAGATGCGCTCCACGTCGTACGGCGAGAAGAGGTACATATCCTCGTTCTTCTTCGCCAGCTCGAAGGTGATGTCCGGGATGACCACCCCCAGCGAGAGCGTCTTGATGCGGATCTTCTCATCCGCGTTCTCCCGCTTGGTATCCAGGAACCGGTAGATATCCGGATGGTGCGCGTGCAGATACACCGCACCCGCACCCTGCCGCGCGCCGAGCTGGTTGGCGTAGGAGAACGAATCCTCGAGCAGCTTCATGATCGGGATGACACCCGAGCTCTGGTTCTCGATCTTCTTGATCGGAGCGCCGTGCTCGCGAATATTGCTGAGCAGCAATGCGACACCGCCACCGCGCTTGGACAGCTGCAGGGCGGAGTTGATGGAGCGCCCGATGGACTCCATATTGTCCTCGATGCGCAGCAGGAAGCACGACACCGGTTCGCCGCGCTGCTTCTTGCCCGAGTTGAGGAAGGTCGGGGTGGCGGGTTGGAAACGGCCGTCGATGATTTCGTCGACCAATCGGCCCGCGAGCACCTCGTCACCCGCGGCCAGCGTCAGCGCGACCATGACCACGCGGTCCTCGAACCGCTCCAGGTAGCGCTTACCGTCGAAGGTCTTGAGCGTGTAGGAGGTGTAGTACTTGAACGCGCCGAGGAAGGTGGGGAACCGGAACTTCTTGGCGTAGGCCTGCTGGAACAGCGTCTTGATGAACCCGCGGCTGTACTGCTCGAGAACCTCTGCCTCGTAATAGTTCTCGTCGACCAGGTAGTCCAGCTTCTCCTCGAGATTGTGGAAGAAGACGGTGTTCTGGTTGACGTGCTGCAGGAAGTACTGGTGCGCCGCCTCGCGGTCCTTGTCGAACTGGATCTTGCCGTCGGCGCCGTACAGGTTCAGCATCGCGTTGAGGGCGTGATAGTCCATGACCTCGCCCGCATCGGCGGAACGGACCGGTGGCTGCTCTAAGCGAGCCGTTTTGCCGGTCGGTGCTGTCGTTGCTGTTGCCAAAACAATCCCAATCCCTCGCGGACGCGTTCGACGTCCTCAGCGGTTCCCATGAGTTCGAAGCGATACAGGTAAGGCACCCCACACTTTCGTGAAATCACCTCGCCCGCATAGCAATAGGTATCGCCGAAGTTCGTGTTTCCCGCCGCCACGACACCGCGCAGCAGTGCGCGGTTATGCGGATCGTTGAGGAACTTGGCGACCTGTCGCGGCACGAAATCCTTATCGGATCTATGTCCCCCCAGGACGTGCCGACCGCCCCCGTAGGTGGGGACGATCAGCACGTAGGGTTCGTCTACGCGCAGTGAGTCAGCGGTGTGCAGTGGTATGCGAGTCGCCGGGAGCCCCAGCTTCTCGACGAAGCGATGCGTATTCTCCGAGGCGCTGGAGAAGTAGACCAGCGCCGTTCCTTCGGACATGGTCACCTCCCCTTCCCATCGGATGCACCGGAAAGCTGGAAGCGATCAGGCCGCCACGGTTGCGAGCGACTTGATGCGGTCGGGCCGGAAGCCGGACCAGTGATCCTCACCGGCGACGACGACCGGCGCCTGCAGGTAACCCAGTGCCATGACGTAGTCACGCGCCTCGTCGTTCTCGGAGATGTCGATGACTTCGTAGTCCACCCCGGCCTTGTCGAGCGCCTTGTAGGTGGCATTGCATTGGACGCAAGCGGGCTTGGTGTACACGGTGATGGTCATTGAGTCCCTCTCTCCTATGCCTGATCCACAGCCTGTGATCCGTATGCTGATCGTTCGAGCGACCTGCAATCAGTCGCTAGCGATGCATGATCCGACCTACACTGCGCAAATTCCTGGATCGGTTCCGAAACCGCTGCTCAGCCGCTCGTGGCCGAGGCCGATCTCATTCCGTCTTCCAGCACTCAAGACACTACACCTAGTGGCCGACAGATTCATACAACACGACATGTTGCGAGTCACAACGGTGAAATTCCCAAGCGGTAAGTACCTGGACGCTCGATACGCAACCCGACACAACAGTGGCGCAGATCACAATTTCGCACCATAGCGCCCTCCCAGCAAACTTCTTTCGGCGAACGAAAAAGGGCCGCCCCCGGACTCCGCGAACGGAGCGGGGGCGGCCCTTCCAGCGGGACCCGACACTCAGGCGGACACCAGTTCGCCGGTCGCCTCGACGAGTTCGTGGACGGTCGCGCCGAGCTGGGTCAGCGCCTCGGCATCATCGCGCGGATGCGCCTGCGCGAACCGGTCACCGAATCCGGCGAAGTGCAGGTGCGCATCCTCGACCACGCGTGCGCCCGCGACGCCGAGCGCCTTGACCACGTCGCCGTGCGCCCACTTGGCCGCGTTCTGGCTGATCGAACCGCTCACCACCGCGACCGGCCGATCCTTGAGCGCACCAACGCCGTACGGCCGCGAGGCCCAGTCGATGGCGTTCTTGAGTACGGCCGGAATGCTGCCGTTGTATTCGGGCGTGACCAGCAGCAGTCCGTCGGAGACGGCGACCGCATCGCGCAGCGCCTGCGCAGCGGCGGGTACCGAGCCGGGCACGTCGAGATCCTCGTTGTAGAACGGGATATCGGCAAGGCCCTCGTAGATGGTGATCTCGACGCCCTCGGGCGCGGTCTGCACCGCAGCCTCGGCGAGCTGGCGGTTGATCGACGCGGCACGGAGGCTGCCAACGAGAGTGAGGATCCGGGTCTGACTCATGACGACTCCTGGTGTACTGGATGTGGTGTCCGAACTTCTGCCTACACTAACCGGACCATGGTCCGATTCCATTCCCGGAGAACCGCGAGAGGCCTGTGAGCTACAGCACATCCATGCCGGACGACATGATGCCCGAGCGTCCGCTGCTCGGCGTCGGTGCGCCCCTGCCCGTCAATACCGAACGCGCGGACGCGGCGCGCAACCGCCAGCTACTGCTGGACGCGGCACAACAGCTGGTGCGTGAACAAGGCGTGGACAGCCTCACGATGGACGCGCTGGCCAAGCGGGCCGGTGTCGGCAAGGGCACCGTCTTCCGCCGGTTCGGCAGCAGGTCGGGACTGCTGCGCGCGCTCTTGGACCACGCCGAGCGAAAGTTCCAGGAAGAGTTCATGTTCGGACCGCCGCCGCTGGGGCCGGGCGCGGAGCCGGTGGATCGGCTGGTCGCCTTCGGCCGGGCCCGACTACTCGATATCGAGGTCGCTGGCGAACTGCACCGCGCCGCGGAAATCGGCGAGGCGAACCAGCGCTATACCGGCCCGCCCTACGGCCTGCTCCGCGCCCACGTGACGATGCTGCTGCGGGCGGCGCGGGTGGACGGCGATGTGGTGCTGATCGCCGATGGGCTGCTGGGGCTGCTCGGCGCCGCGCTGGTGATGCATCAGATGCATGTGCTCGGCTACGACCGGTGTCGGATCGGCGACAACTGGGAGGCCTTCGTTCGACGGGTTGTCATTCCGTCGCGCCCAGTAGAGTGAGGCGCCATGGGGAACCTGCGTGAACAGATCATCGCCGAGTTGGGCGTCCAGTCGAATATCGAACCGAAGGTCGAGGTGCGGCGGCGGATCGATTTCCTCAAGGACTATCTGAGCGCAAGTCCCGCCCGGGGTTTCGTGCTCGGCATCAGCGGCGGCCAGGACAGCGCGCTGACCGGCCGACTGTGCCAGCTCGCCGCCGCGGAACTGCGCGCCGACGGTGCCGATGCCACCTTCATTGCGGTGCGACTGCCCTACGGTGTGCAGGCCGATGAGGCCGACGCCCGGATCGCACTGCGGTTCATCCAGCCCGACCGCTCGGTGGTGGTGAATATCCGCCCCGGCGCCAATGCCGTTGCCGCCGAGGTGGCCTCGGCATTGCAGGTGGACAAGCTGCGCGATTTCGTGCGCGGCAATGTCAAGGCCCGCGAACGCATGGTGACCCAGTACGCCATCGCCGGCCAGGAGAATATGCTCGTCGTCGGCACCGACCATGCCGCGGAGGCGGTCACCGGCTTCTTCACCAAATTCGGTGACGGCGGCGTCGACATCACCCCGCTGACCGGACTCACCAAGCGCCAGGGCGCGGCCCTGCTGCAGGAACTCGGCGCACCGGCGAGCATCTGGTCGAAGGTCCCCACTGCCGACCTCGAGGACGACCGCCCGGCACTGCCCGACGAGGAGGCGCTCGGCCTGCGCTACACCGAAATCGATGACTACCTCGAGGGCAAGGACGTCACGCCCGAGGTCGCCACGAAGCTCGAGACGATCTTCCGCAACACCAGGCACAAGCGCACCGTCCCGGTCACCCCGCTCGATACCTGGTGGCGCTGAACCCGTTAGCGGCCGAGCCTATTTCTGATCCGCTTCCTCGATCAGTCTGCGATGCAGTTCCGTGGTCATCTGGTGAATGGCCTTCGTCAGCTCCAGATCGCTCTTGAGCTGTAACTCCTGTTCGGTGAAGTCGTGGTCGGCCTTGATCTGCTGGAACTGCGCCTGCCGGTTCTGGCCGATCATCACGAAGGTCGACAGGAAGATCGCTTCCAACGAGACGACCAGCGTGAGGGTCGGCCACGGACTGCGCTCCAACCACAGCATCCAGACCGCGAACAGCACCGCATGGATGTAGACGAACTGCATCGACCCGGCGAATCTGGTGATCTGATCGGCGAGCCGGAGCTGGAAGCTGGCCGTCCGCATCTCCTGCTGTTTCAGGAGCGCGGGATGCAGCGACAACTTCGGCGGCTTGATCATGGGGTCGGCCTTCCTCCGGGGAGAGCAACGAAATGCGTTGGCGCGCCGATGCTAACGCGCCGACGTTGGTCGGATGGTGATTGCGGGCTGTCAACGAGCTGCCGGATGACCAGGTCGGCGGCGCGGACAGCTAGGAACGAGAGGATCAGCCGCCTGCGAAGGGCGGGAGGACGTCGACGCGGGGGGTCAAGGCGACCGACGGGTCGCGGGTGAGTTCGTCGCCGACCAGGTAGGCGCAGACGCGGAGCATCTTGTCGAGGTCGGGACCGTACGAGGCGGCCAGTGTGCTGCGCAGATCGGCGACCGTGGCATCGGCCGGGAATTCGAGGATTTCCCGATCCTTGCCGACGGCGTCGGCGATCGCGGCGAAGTAGCGGATCTCAACCACCGATGGCTCCCATCGTGCGTTCCGGGGGGACGAAACCCTCGGCGTCGATACCGTGACCCGCCCACTTGTTCCACATGGCGCCGCGCCAGATGGTGGCGATCTCATCGTCGTCGGCGCCGGTGCGCAGTGCTCGGCGCACGTCGAATTCCTCATCGCTGAACAGACAGGACCGCAGCATGCCATCGGCGGTGAGCCGGGTTCGGTCGCAGGTATCGCAGAACTTGCGGGTCACCGTGGCGATGATGCCGACCGTCGCCGGACCGCCGTCGACGAGCCATTTCTCCGCCGGGGCCGACGGATCGGACCGGCCCGCCTCGGTGAGTGTGAAGCGAGTGCCGAGGACATCGAGCAATTCGGCCGCGGTCACCATGTTGGCGCGCGCCCATTCATGATCGGCGTCCAGCGGCATTTCCTCGATGAACCGCAGTTCGCAGTCCTCGTCGAGACACCAGCGCAGCAGATCCGGTGCACCGGCGAGGGTGTCGCGCATCAGCACCGCGTTGATCTTCATCGGCGCCAGCCCGGCATCCCGGGCCGCGCGGATGCCCGCGAGGACCGAATCCAGTCGATCGCGGCGGGTCAGGCGGGCGAAGCCGAGCCGGTCCACGGTATCCAGTGAGACATTCACGCGGCTGAGCCCGGCGGCCGCGAGCGCGTGGGCCCGATGGGCGAGTCCGACACCATTGGTCGTCATGGCCAGTGGGATCTCGGGCACCCGCTGATGGCAACCGGCGATGATCCGCTCGAGATCGCGGCGCATCAGCGGCTCGCCGCCGGTGAACCTGACCTCGCGGACCCCCAGCTCCCGCACGGCCAGCGCGACCAGTCGCACGATTTCCTCGACGGTCAGCAGTTCGTGCTGTGGGATTGCGGGCAGCCCCTCTTCGGGCATGCAGTAGGTGCAACGCAGTGAGCATTTCTCGGTGATCGATATGCGCAGATCGCGTGCGGTCCGCCCGAACCGATCCACCAGATACGGCGTGTCGGGGCGTCCGTCGAGTGAGGGCACCCTGGACCGTACGGCGGGAATCCCCATCTCGACCAGCGTCACACGTCCATTATGACCGGTCCGTACGCCATGCCCATGGGCGGACCGCACCATACTGGCCTCACAAACTCCGAGTTCACCAGGTGAGCGTTCGTGCGAAACGACGAGAGAACTCGCTACCGATCGGCGATTAGGCTGGCCGCATGACCTCGCGCCCCACCACCTCCGGTGGCCACCGACCGAGCCGCGCCGCGGCCCGGTCCGCCGACGCGTACCGCGACACCATCGAAGCGCTGCTGCGACCACTGGCCACGCGGCCGGTCGAATCCGTCGCGGTGCCCGCGGCGCTGGGCCGACAGCTGGCCGAGGACATCCACGCGCCGGTGGACCTGCCGGTATTCCGCAACTCCGCGATGGACGGATACGCGGTGCGCGCCGAATCGGTGGTGCTCACTCCGGTAACCCTGCCGCTGGCCGGTGTGGTCGCAGCGGGCGCCGCCGGGCAGACACCATTGCCGCCCGGCACCGCGATGAAGGTGATGACCGGTGCACCGATTCCGCCCGGCGCCGATTGTGTGGTGCCGGTCGAGGATGTGCACAGCGATGGCGCGACGGTGACCGTCGAGCGGGGCCGCACCGCAGGCGAATTCGTGCGCGAACCGGGCACCGATGTGCGCACCGGCGAATTGCTGGCGCGGGCGGGCACGACCCTCGCGCCACGCCATATCGCCGCGCTCGCCGCGGTCGGGCTCGCGACGGTGCCGGTATGCCAGCCGATTCGCGCGGCGGTGATCACCACCGGTGACGAACTCGTCTCCGCCGGAACACCATTGCGCCCCGGCCAGATCTACAACTCCAACGGCATCGCTCTCGCGGCCGCGCTGACCGCGAACGGCGTCACCGTCGTCTCGGTCGAACACAGCACCGACGATCCGGAGCGATTTCGCGCATTGCTATCCGCCGCAACGGAATCCGCCGATATCGTCTTCACCTCCGGCGGGGTCTCCAAGGGCGACTTCGAGGTGGTCAAGGATGTGCTCGGGCCGATGGGCGGGGAATTCGGCTCGGTCGCGGTGCAACCCGGTGGGCCGCAGGGCCGCACCGTCGTCGACGGTGTGCCGGTGCTGAGCTTTCCCGGAAACCCGGTGAGCACCATGGTGTCCTTCGAGGTGTTCGCCCGGCCGATACTGCGCCGCCTGGCCGGTCTGCCCGAGGTGGAGGTCTACCAGGTGCCACTGCGCAATGCGGTGCGCTCGCCCGAGGGACGACGTCAATTCCTGCGCGGACGGCTCGTCCGCGATGACGACGCCGCGCCCGGCCTGCACCGGAATCCGGAAGCTGTCGAGGTCGTCTCCGGGCCGGGTTCACATCTCATCGCGGGCATGGCCTGGGCAGATGTGCTGATCGATGTGCCAGCGGCGGTCACCGCGCTGCCGGTCGGCGCGCCTGTGCGAGTGTGGTTGCTATGAGTGAGTTGTCCCATGTCGACCGGGAAGGTCGCGCCCGCATGGTCGATGTGAGCGCGAAGTCCGACACCACCCGGATCGCGGTCGCGGCCGGTGAGCTGCGGACCACCGCCGAGGTGATCGCGCTGGTGCGGGCCGACGATATGCCGAAGGCCGATGTGCTCGCCACCGCCCGGATCGCCGGTATCGCGGGTGCGAAGAAGACCTCCGAACTGATTCCGCTGTGCCATCAGCTGGCGCTGTCGTCGGTGAAGGTCGAATTCGGCTTCACCGACACCGCCATCACGATCCAGGCGAGGGCGAAGACAAAGGGCCCCACCGGCGTCGAGATGGAGGCGCTCACCGCGGTCGCGGTGGCGGGACTCACGCTGCACGATATGGTCAAGGCGGTCGACCCGGCCGCGACTCTCGACGGTATCCGACTGCTCACCAAAGAGGGTGGCAAACACGGACACTGGGAACGCCCCGAGGAACCGGCCCCAGCGACCCCCGTTTCGCTGCTCGACAATGAACCGGCCGCCACCGAAGCCGCGGAAGACGCTGCGGCGGTGGATATCTCGGAAGGCGAGCGCTCGGCGGTGGTGTTGGTCGCCTCCACCGGTGCCGCGGTCGGCACCCGCGTGGACACCACCGGCCCGGTACTCGCGCAATGGCTCGGCGGACTTGGCTTCTCGGTGCGAGGACCGCTGGTATACGCCGATGCCGAGATCGATATCGGCCTCGCCGACGCGTTGCGCTTCGCGCCGTCGCTGGTGATCAGCACCGGCGGCACCGGCGCCTCCCCCACCGATGCCACTCCCGAGGCAACACTCGCGGTGCTCGATCGCGAATTGCCCGGTGTCGCAGAGGCGATTCGGCAGCGCGGCACCGCGAAATTCCCACTGGCCGCGCTCAGTCGCGGCGTCGCCGGGCTGGCGGGCCGATCGGTGATCGTGAATCTGCCCGGCTCCCCCGGCGGGGTCAAAGACGGCATGGCGGTGCTGGAGCCGCTACTGGATCATCTGCTCGCGCAAGTAGCAGGAGGCGGCAACCATGACCACAAGTGAATTCGCGGCCGTACGCCTGGCGGGTATCAGCGATCAGCCGCTGGACCCGGCGGTGGTGGAGGCCGCGGTGACCGGGCCGGAATACGGCGCGGTCGTGGTGTTCACCGGCAAGGTGCGCGATCACGATGGCGGACAGGCGGTTTCCGCGTTGGAGTATTCCGCGCATCCGGATGCCGAACGATTTCTGCGCAATTGCTGCGCCGCACTCGCCGAACGCTCCGGACTGCCGGTCGCGGCCGTCCACCGAGTCGGTCAGCTGACCGTCGGTGACCTCGCGATCGTCGTCGCGGTCGCCGCACCGCATCGCGCCGAAGCCTTCACCACCTGTGCAGAATTGGTGGATCGGATCAAACACGAAGTGCCGATCTGGAAGCGCCAATTGTTCGCCGACGGTCTCTCCGAATGGGTCAACGCCTGCGGGTAAAGGGTCATTGCCAATGTTCAACCTGGTCATGAGCGCCGGGCGGGTTGCCCGAAACAACGTTGTGACGCGAATTCACTGACGATTCAATACCCGCGGGATAGCGTTCTCCCCGCAGAAGATTCGTCGATCCGCAGCAGGAGGGGCGCATTGGGCCGCTCCCGCCACCGCCGCCCTTGACGACCGCATGGCCGGATCGGGTCGCCGCCGCCGTCACCGACGCACTGGCCGAGGGTGCGGTATCGCTGGATCGGGTAGCCCACCGACTCGCCACCAGCCCGCGCACGCTGCACCGCAGGCTGCTGGAGGCAGGTACCACCTGGCGATCGGAATTGGAGCGGGCGCGCAATGCCCGCCTGGCACAGGCGAATGTGGATGGGCCACTGAGCCGAACGCGCCAGGCCGAACTACTGGGGTATTCGGATGCGGGGTCGATGCGGCGGGCAGCTCGCCGACGGTCCATGACCCAGCCCATGCACCGATCGGACCTCCCGGCCTGATCCGCCGCACCCCCGCGCCGCACCCCGTGCCGGCACCGGATGCGGTCACACCTTCAGGAAGGTTGCCGCGATACGCCAGAATGTCGCATCCTCGATGACACGAAAATCCCAGCTGTCGACGATATCTCGGGTTGCGGCGACAACGGCGGCCACATCGAAATCATCACGGTGGCGGTGCCCTTGGCCTCTAACGCGGCGACCACGTACGCCGTCGCGCTCTCCCAGGTCTCTGACACGGAACTCTCCAATCGGTCGTAGAGACAAATACGGTCGATCACGGTTCGGGCGCCGAACCGACACCGCGCGCAGCAGTTTGCTACGTTGCGCATATGCCACGCGCGGCGGGACAATGTGTCAGTTTTATGTATGCGCCATTGCCGCGCCAAGTACCGAACGCGCCAGCTTCGAGCAGAACGCGCCAACTTTGTCGACACGCCAACGCCGTCGAGCTGTCGCTGTTCGCTGTGGCGTCAGTGCGGTGTGTAACGCCAGATGCCGAGCATGGCAGCGGGATCCAGTGGTTCGGCGTTGGTATGCACAGTGTCGTGCAGCCGTCGCAGCGCCGCATCGGCGGGTAGACCCGCACCGATCAATACCAACTGCGTCGTGCGCGATTCGCCGCGCGACCAGGAGTCCGGTTCGAAGATAATGTGGCGGCCGACCATATGCAGCACGAACTTCCGGCGTTCGGCCGCGACACCGAAGGCGGCAAAACCCTTGGCGCGGAACAAGCCCGGCGGCGGGTCCTCCAGGAATTCGACCAGGCGCCGCGGATCCAATTCCCGCTCGCTGGTGAAGGACACGCTGGTGTAGTCGTCGTGCAAATGCCGGTGCCCGGTGTGGTCGTGCTGGTGGTCGTGTTCGTCGAGCAGTTCGTCGAAGCTCAATTGTTCGGCGACCCTGGGTATTTCGCGCAGCGGTTCGTCGAACAGCAGGCCCGGGTCGATGCGTCCGTGAGTGGTCGCATACACCGGAACCGGCCCGATCAGCTCGGTGATCTCCTGCCGCAATAGCTCCAGCCGATCCCGTGGTACCCGATCGGCCTTGTTCAGCACCACCAGATCCGCCAGTCGCAGATGCGTGGCGAGTTCGGGATGGCACCTGCGCGTGTCCGGGAACTGTTCGGCATCCACCACCTCGACCAATCCGCCATAGCGGATGCGCGGATTCTCGGTGCCGACCACCATCCGGATCAGATTGCGCGGTTCGGCCAGACCACTGGCTTCCACCACGATCACATCGATTTTGGCGCGCGGCTGCGCCAGCTTGGTGAACAACTCGTCGAGTTCGCCGACATCGACCGCACAGCAGACACACCCGTTGCCCAACGACACCATGGCGTCGAGCTGCCCGGCCACCAGCATGGCATCGATATTGATGGCCCCGAAGTCATTGACCACCACACCGATCCGCGTACCGCGGTTATTGCGCAGCAGATGGTTGAGCAGCGTCGTTTTCCCGGATCCCAGGAACCCGGCGACGATCAGAACAGGAATCCGCTCGGCCACCCGGACGAGTCTATTGGCGGCTGTGTTCTCGGCCGCGCGGGCGCGGCGTGTTCGCGGCCCCCCTGTGTCTCGCGTCCGAGCCGTCGCCCCACGTAAAGCGCCTGGTGCCCCAGGCGTTGCTACCACAGCTATCGATGT
>NZ_JBSGEQ010000054.1:0-43075 GCF_053602975.1 Nocardia sp. NPDC004278 | reverse complement strand
CGTCATGACCGGGGTGGAGGTCATCACGCACCGAGACAGCCCCATCCCCCGGCCCACTCGGGTCGGCGACAGGAGCGTTTCGGTCACCCGCCGAGCCCGCGCCCGACGCGCGCGGAACCCCGGGCCGCACCACGCCGCTATCCCGCGACGAGGATGCCTGCGCCGGCGCGGAAAGCGTTGCGCCTTCAGCAGGCGGCAACGTACCCGAATAGTCCCCGTCACCAGGTTCAGGCTTCCGAGCCAGCAATCCCCACTCACGAGCCACCCGCCTCGCATTCGGTAGGTTACGGGCCTCATCCGACAGATTCAATTTGATGTATATCGACCTCACAAGCCCGTCGACTACCCATTTAGTGGCACCGAACTCCTCGGCTATATCAGAGCGATTACGTCCCCTGGCAGTAAATTTGTGCCGCGCCACCACAGAAAGTAAACCGACCTCATCGGCCGAGAACGACACCGGCCGGCCGGACTCCGGATCCCGCCCGAAATACACGAAATCCAGATCACCGGGCAACGGATCCGGCCGCAACCACCCATGCTCCCGGCCCAGCAGCACCGCAATCGACCAATCACGACGCTCACCCCCCGTCAGGTCCAACCTGTCGAGCACGTCCCTCCAGATTTCCTCGGTCCAGGAATGGGTGATGCCGAGGTCCTCAGCGATCTTTGGAAGGGTTTTGCCCTGCGCAACCCCATTGAGTACTTGCAACTGCCTCGGCGTCGGCGCCCCCCGCCGAGGAGGAGGCAAACGCCGTTGAACGGCCTCCACCTCCACCGCGCCCACATTCCGCAAACGCTCCATCAACCCCGCCACCGGCAACACCGTCGGCAACCTCGAATCACCCTCCGCAACATCCAACACACCACCCTCCCGCAACGTCACCGACACCTTCCTCTCCTCGCCACCCGGCACCACCTCACGCCACGACGCCTTCGTCCCCGCAACGAAAACATCATCAGCCAGCACGAACAAAAACCGGCCCGTCTCCCACACCCGGGCAACCCCGGCAGTCACCGCAGGCTGCACCACCCGCACCACACCACCACTCAACTGCCGCGAACCCGCCCGCAAACGCCTCCCGAACTCCGCCACCGGCCACACCCTGCCTTCATCAAACCGGACATACCGGCCACCCTCCGGCCCCTGCGGCTCCTCCACTCTCGCCACATACCTGGCTCCATCACGATCGGTGAACGTAAACCTCGTATCCACCGGGAAATCAACCCTCGTAAACTTGTCCCGGAACACCCCCCAGCCGAACTCGTCGAACCGATCCCCCTCCGACACCGCACCCAGGAGAAGCCTCCCCGGACCGTCGCCGGGCCGAACAAGACCACCCGCCCCGGACTCGCTGTGCTCGGGGCCGACACGTCGTTCGTCGTCGGTCCTCGGCCGCGTTTCGCGGGTGCCGGAAGGGCCAGGGGCCGGCAATCTGGGTGTCAGGCCCGTGAGGGCGGCGACGGTATCCATGTCGGCACGCGGCTCGCGGGGTTCGTCGAACAGGCCGCGCAGCAGGTCGTCTTCCAAACCGTCGAGCCGCGAGGGGGCCTGCTCGTCGAACAGGGTCCGCCAGGCATTGCTGTCGAGAGCGTTGAGCAACTGGTCTACTCGCTGGGGCCGGTCCAGACCGTATGCTCCGGGGCCGCTCAGTCCAATGCCGCTGAACAACGGCAGGTATTCGAGACCGACCGCCAGGATGCCGCCGCGGCGCGGTATCGTCGCGTCCGGCGGGTCGATGCGGCCGGGGTCGTCGGTCCAGTCGGCATCCCCTCGCCGCTTGAACCGCTTATCGCGGCCGTCCCCGCTCGTCCAGAACACCGTGCCGTCGAGCGTGCGCCGGAATCGGCTGCCGTCGGGGTAGGTGCGATGCTGTGTGCCGTCGGTGGTTCTGCAGAAGCGGGCATGGTCGCTGAGGAGACCGTAAACGGTGCCGTCGGGGTCGCGGCGAAATTTGCCGCTGGGCCGGGTGAAGTATTCGGTGCCGTCGGGGTCCTTGCGAATCCGGACCGAATCACCGGTGTGCTCGACAGGGCGGGGGTCGAGGCGGAGTTCGATACCGGCGGCCGGGACGGCATACCGGTGGTGATGGTCGTGCGGGTCCTCGAGCAGCAGGCGCACCGGTGCACCGCTCGCATCGTACTCGACCCCGAGGACCGTAAAGGCATGGTCCGGCAGCAGGCCCGGCCCCACCTGCAGATTCGAACCACCCCCCCCGAATCGGTCGGTCGCCAATGTCACTGTGGTGTCGCGCTGCAGTGCCCATCGGATCAGTTGCCCGATGGCCCGGGCCGCGACCACGGATCTGCCGGACAGTAGCCGGTCCTCCGGCTGCCCGTCGTATACCTCGTGGAGATATTGGGTCAGAGCGTCCTTTTCCAGTTCCCATTGCTGCGGGTGCAGCCGGTCGAGACGCTCGCGGAAACCGGTGGGGGACCTGAGATCCGCAGCGCTCCAATCCTCGAAGGTTTCGGCCAGCGCGTGCGAGAACTCGAAATCCGCCACGGGGAAATCGTCGGTCGAGATGTCCGAGCGCACCTGGCGTGAAATATAGGTGCTCACCAACTCGTGCAGCGTGTCGACGTCGAATCTGAGTGGATGCAGTATGTCGCGACGCCGCACCTGCTGGACCGGTTGCGGCAAAGCTCCGCCCTTGGCCAGGTGGAAGCCCTTGCCCAAGCGAGCTGCCGCCTGAACGAGCGGGTGGCCTTCGAGGGCCAGGTAGCCGTCGCCGTTGCCGAAACGGATCGCGTAGGCCTTCTCGATCATGGTGGCCCACAGTGGTTCTCCGGGCTCATGGCGGATGAAGTACCCGGTCTCGGTGCCGACTTCGACATAGTTCGATTTCTCGACCCGTACCCATTCCAGTCTGGTGTCGCCATGGTCGTCTTCGACGAGCAGGCGGACGGAGACGGTGCCGTCCTTGTTGTCGTGCAACATCCTGACGATCGAATCCGGATCGTGGTGGGCGAGCCACTTGAGATCGGCCAGCAGGGAGCAGTCGCCGGCCTTACCCTGCCGCACGTCGTGCGGCGTGGGCCTGGGCTTGCCCCGTTCGTCTCGCCCGAACAGCGGATCATTGTGCCGGGGAGCCAGACGCGGCAGTTCCGGAATGATGTCGTGTGGCGCGGCGGTACGGACCCACAGCGAGTCCTCGGCGAATTTCATCCACCGCCACGGCCCCAACCCGGGTTTCACCACGAGGCGGTCGTCGTAGGAGACTATCGTCGGCGTCGGCCGATCCTCGGCGTCGTACGCGAGGAATCGAGCCTCACCGCCCGGCACATCCCAGCTCAGCGTGCCACGGAGGTCACCGTTCGGCCCGTGTTCGAAAGTGAACCCCGCGGCCCGATACCCGGGAACATGGGCCAGATCCCGACGCACATACTGGATCGGCTCATTCGGCCACATGATCTGGTAATAGTCGGGTCCGTGGCCGTGCTGTTCGACCAATATGGCGGGCACTTTCACGCCCTTGGCCGGCAGTCGCTCCACCCGGCCGTGGTGATCGATGATGCTGAGGAGGCCCTCGCCATCGGTGGGGCGGCGCAGCCGCATCCCGACAGCGGGAGTCGGCAGCAACCTCTCTCGCTGCGCGGGTGTCAGATTCTTCCGCCGGTCGCCACGAGACAGTCGCGGCGGACGCAGACCGTCGTGGTTGAAGCGTTGCCGACGGACCTGAGTCGGACTATCGAGTTCGACCTCGTGCTGCTGCCGCAGGTCGGGTCCGAACTCGCCGTCGTCGGCCTCCCGCTCGGACGGCCGGCTCGCCCGCGGGTCGGCAACGGACGAATGGGCTGCCGCAACGGCCGCCGGTGGAGCCGACGGCCGCACCCCACCATCCCGAGACGACGACGCCCGCGCCGAATCGGAGCCGCGCACGTACGGCGGCTGCAGGACCGCGGACCCGTCCCCGCCGCCGCGCCGCATCCGCAACTCCGCGATCTGGTCTTCCCGCAAATAAGGATCGACCTTTACCAGAAGCTGAGCCACCTCGTCTGGAACCAGCCGCCGGCTATTGACTACAACATCAAAACGGCGGCCGATTCTGTGCAGATTTCCGAGCAAACGGTCCAGCTTAAACCCGAGTGCCGCCGCGACTTCTGCACCCGTGTACTCGGCAGCGAAGTACTCGAGGACGTTTCGCTCATGGGGCGTCAGTTTCGAAGGAGGTTCAATCTTGTCCAGCTTTTCGACGGTCAGTACCCCCTGCTCCACGGCACGTTCCCGCAGAGTCGAGGTGTAACCTTCCCAGTCATCGGCGCTGACCCGGACATCGAATACCCTGGCCAACTCCTTGATAGTATTCAAGGACGACTTGGTTAGCCTCAGAATCTCATCGATCTGACTGGACCGGTGGCCTTTGGCGACATACGGAAGAATATCCCGCTCTTGCGCTGTCAGATGGCCGGACGGATGCGGCACACCACGCACCATGTCGATAAAGCCCGGGTGGTGCTCTATCTTTTTTATTGCCTCCGCTTTGTTCTTCACTCCAAGTTTCAAGTGTGCCCAGTAGAAACGTTCCTGGATGGAAGCTCTGCCTTTATTCAGAGCTCGCATCATCCGCTGTTCGCTGTATCCCTTGCCAAGGTAGGCGAATGCCTCTCGCCCTTCAGGCGACAGATCACTGAACGAACCCGACCCCGGATCAGCAACGGTATCAACCGACCCCGAACCCGTGTCCACCGCGGGCGCGGCGGCGGAAACATCGACGACGGGACGCTCAACGAATACCGCCGTGATATCACGGCCGAGCTCGGCAATATAACCACGAACGAAATTCAGAGCACCACCCCTCGAGACAGGCTCCAGGCCAGCCGCAGTATCCGCATCATTGAAACGATACTCCGGATACACATCACCATTCTCACCAACAACCAGCCGCAACGTCCCCTCATCATCACCCAGATAAATATGCGCACCCGAATAATTCCAGAACTCACCACCCAGAGTCTCCGCCGTAGTCAACTCCGCCCCGAAATCAGCCAGAAACTGCGCAACATCATCGAAATACTGAATAGGACCATCCGCCGGCTCCCACTGAGACGGCAAATCAACCATCCAATCACCGCCACCCAACACCCCCTCAAACCCCCAATCCCCCACCGAACCAGACCCCGACACCGGCGGAGCCGACGGCCGCACCCCACCATCCCGAGACGACGACGCCCGCGCCGAATCGGAGCCGCGCACGTACGGCGGCTGCAGGACCGCGGACCCGTCCCCGCCGCCGCGCCGCATCAGCAACTCCGCGATCTGGTCTTTCCGCAAATAAGGATCGACCTTTACCAGAAGCTGAGCCACCTCATGTGGAATCACCCGCTGGCTACTGACTGCAACACTAAAACAGCGGCCGATTCTGTTCAGATAGGCGGGCACAGTATCCGGCTTCAACCCGAGTGCCGCCATGACTTCTGCACCCGAATATCCGGCAGCGAAGTGCTCGAGGAGATTTCGATCCTTGGGCATCAGCTCCGAAGGCGCTGCAGTCCTGTCCAACTCCTCGAGGGTCAGCGCCCCACAATCCAACGCTTTCTCCCGAAGCGCCGAAGTGAAAGCCACCCAATCATCGGTGCTTTCCCGAACCTCGAATACCTTGGCCAACTCATCGATACGCCGCGAGGACGTTCGCCGGGGTACTTTCAGGATGTCGTCGATCTGCCTGGACCGGTGGCCTTTGGCGACATATGAAAGAGTTGTCCGCTCCTCCGCTAATAGATGGTCGGACGGAGGCGGCAACTCGCTCTTCATTCTGTCAAAGTCAGGGTCATCCGCTACTTTCTCCATTGCCGCTTCATTGTTCTCCACTCCAAGTATCACGCGTGCCCTGTCGAAATATTCCGTGACGGAATTTTTGCTCTTGAGACGGAGAACGAGATTTATCCGCGGATCACTGTATCCCTTGCCACGGTAAGCGAATACCTGTTGCATTCCAGGCGTCAGAGCACTGAACGGACCCGACCCCGGGACAGCAGCGGTATCAGCAGACCGCGAACCCGCATCCACTGCGGGCTCGGCGGCGGAAACATCGACGACGGGACGCTCAACGAATACCGCCGTGATATCACGGCCGAGCTCGGCAATATAACCACGAATGAAATTCAGAGCACCACCCCTCGAGACAGGCTCCATGCCGGCCACAGTACCCGAATCACTGAAACGATACTCCGGATACACATCACCATTCTCACCAACAACCAGCCGCAACGTCCCCTCATCATCACCCAGATAAATATGCGCACCCGAATAATTCCAGAACTCACCACCCAGAGCCTCGGCCGTAGCCAACTCCGCCCCGAAATCAGCCAGAAACTGCGCAACATCATCGAAATACTGAATAGGACCATCCGCCACCACCCACTGAGACGGCAAATCAACCATCCAATCACCGCCACCCAACACCCCCTCAAACCCCGAACCCCCCACCGAACCAGACCCCGACACCGGCGGAGCCGACGGCCCCAACTCACCATCCCGAGACGACGACCCCCGCGCCGAATCGGAGCCGCGCACGTACGGCGGCTGCAGATCGCGGCCGATGTCATCGGGGTAGGTCTCACCGGCGTACGGGTCGGTCCGGTGATGATGTGCGGCCGAATGGGAGTCGGCGGCGAATATCTTATCCGGAACCGGGCCGAAGGAGGTCTCACCCGCCGGGGGCTCGAACACCGGGTCGGTGCGGCCGGGCGCACCGGATTGCTTGGGCGGCAACGTATTCGACGAACCGTCGAATACGGACGCGTTCGGACGTGAACCTTGGGCGGTGTCCGGAGAACTGCCATCGAGCCGGGCGCCGACCTTCTCCCCCTCCGGAGACGGCGCGGCGAGCCGCCGCGACGAGCCGGGTGCGGCATCCGTCTTGCTCGCGGATGAAGTAGCCGGAGGAGCATTGGCGCGATGCGCCCCGGGCCCGTCGGCAGGGAGCGGGTGCCGTTCTCCCGGAGCGGGTTTCGCGTCCTTGTGCACGCGGTGAGGCGCGAGCAGCTGTTCCTCGGCGCGACGCTGCAATCGCGGCATCGTCTCGTCCTGCAGCACCCGCTCGGTCTCGTCGACGCGCTCATCGGCCTTGCCGAGAGCCTTCTGTTTCTCCGCCGAAGGATCGGCCTCGTACCGGTCGGCGGCCTGGTCCCGCTCCTCCATCGCTTTGGCGTACTGGATGACCTCGCGAACGGCTTGCGCGTCTTCGATTTCGGTGACGAAATCGTCGATCGCGATATAAACCTTCGCCGACCCGGGCGTGCCGCCGTCCTCGCGGTCCTCGCCCGACCCGCCGCGGGCGGAACGCCAGATCGCCTGCAACAACACCCGTATCGAAAACCCCGGACCGCCACTGACTCTGGTGATGACGCCGCCGAGCAGCTTCGACTCCGCCGTCGGCTTCGGGTCAGTCCCGCGCGCACCCGACTTGTTGATGAACATGATGCTGCCCGGCTTCCCGAACTGCTTCACCAGCTCGGCCGCTTTGATCTCGGCGGCATCACCGCCGCCGTGCTGCTTGTGCCACTCGGCATCGATCGCGGTATAAGTGAGTTTCACCCCTTTCGCGATCGTCAGCCCGTGTTCCAGCGCATGCGTCATTACGCGTCGATCGACCATCGCGTCGACCCAATCGATGACCCCCCGCTCGGACAATTCCTTGTCCCTCCAGTGATTCAGCTCGATCCTGGTCTCCTCGACCATCCGGCCGCCGCCCGGCTTGTCGACCACCCGCTCCACCAGACGCTCAATGTCGCCACGGATCTCGCTGTTGTCGAGCGAGATGTTCCACTGCGGCCGGCCCTTCTGCTCGATCCCAACAATCACGCCGTCCTGCACGGTGAACGAGATCTTCGCGGCGTCGATGACGTCGGTCGCTATACCCGCCAGTTTCGCCATGCGACTGGTGAACTTGGACGTATCTTCCTCTTCCAATTTCGATCTGTAATACCGCTCGATCTCCGGCACCCCGAAATAGTCACCCCGCTCGTCGCGCGCCCCGCCCCAGCTGTCGTACATGACGTCTTCGACTTCTTTCGCCGTGCCCGACACACCCTTCGGATTCTTCAGGTACCGGCTGCCGATCCACTGATTCAGCGACATCGTCAGCGAATCCGCCGGGTGATCACCGCGCACCGTCACGCCCTCGACGACGTCGAGGTACTGCCCCAGCTCCTGCAACCGCGTCTCGCTGGCCTTCTCCCGATCCCACGACAACTTGTCGGTGGTCTTCGCATGGATCAGCATCACCATGTCGTGCTCGCGCGAGGTGATGAAATCGGCGCCGCGTTTGAGCCCCCACCTGGCCAGTGCGAAGTTCGTGTAGTGCTTCGCGGCTGCGAGCACCGCAGTCCGGTCCCCGCCGGTCGCCGCGGCCAGCTTGTCGACCGCGGTAGCACTCAACCGGGCGTGCCAGAGCCCCTTCGTGTTCTCCGGCCTGCCGAAATCCTTGGCGTTCAAGCGATCTTCCGGCTTCAAGCGATGATCCAGCATCGCAATGCGGAACTTCTCATACGCGTCTTTCAGCTCCGCCACCTGCTCCGGGTTCGCGTCCTCCCGGGCACCCGGCGACAGCACGCCCCGCACCTGCCCGTCGAAGGCGGTATCGACCTCGTCGAAATTCCCCACGCCCTCGGGCAGCGGCCGGAACCGCCGCGAAGACCCGTGCTCCCGCGCCACCGCGTCCAGATGATCGGCCAGCTCGTCCACATGCGGCTCCGTACGCAGCCAATCCCGCAGCCCCGCAACCACATCCGCCGGCGCGCCCGCCCGCTCGATCTCCTCCACCATCGCGTGCGCCTCGTGCAGGCCGGCGAAGGTCACCGCCTCTTTCGTCCCCACCACCAGCAGGCTCCGGCCGGAGTCCCGGGCGTCCCAGGCCCACTGCGGGAACGGCTCGCTCTCCTGCAAATGCACCAAATCCACACCCGCGTCCGGATGATGCGACCCCAGATACGTCCGGACCTCGTTCATCATGTCAACCACCAGCGGATCGCTGCTGGTCGGGCTGTTCACCACACCGTGGACGCGGGCATCGCGGTACCCGGCCATGATCATCAGCAGGGTCTTGCCCTCGCCGCCCTTCATATCCGCCGGCCCGAACTCGGTCAGCACATACGCCAGCATCTGCGTCTCACGCGGGGTGCGACTGTCCGGATCCCGGCGCGTCATCCACTCCGGCATCGCCGCCACCCGCTCCGCGCGAGAACCGTCGCGCACCAGGCGATCCACCTCGGCGTCGGTCGCTCGCCGCCCGGTCACCGGGTCCGTGTCGGTGGTCTTGCGCAACACCTCGTCCCGGAACACGAACGCGGCCTTCTGTACCGCGTCCGCGGCCGCGAGAGCCTTGCGTGACGCCGCCTGCATCGCCGCCCGCTTGTCCGCCAGGCCCGCCTCGTAGGCGTCGCGATCCGGCTTCTTCGCGTTCTCCACACTCGCGAGCCGGTCCTCGATCACTCCCAGCATCGTGGTCTTGAAGTTCTCGACCGCCTGCGGATATGCCGCTTCCTGCTCCTGCAGACCCTGGCGCAACTCCTCCACCCGCGCCTGCGCCGCGGGATCGGACTGCTGCCGGCTCAACGCATTCCGCCACACGGCGGCTCGCTGCTCGACCTTGGTACCGAACGCCTCCTGGATCCGCCAGGCCGGCGCCAGCTCACGACGCTCCCGCTGCACCGCCGCCCGCTCTTCCGGATTACTTCCGGTGGCGGTCAGCAGTGCCTCGTGCTCGATCAGTTCATCCCGCAGATTTCGCGTGCGCTGCTTGACCTCACGGCTCAGCTGCTTCAAGTATTCCGGCCGTGGCTCGTTACCGGTGCGGGCCTGCTCGTACTCGTTCCGGCTGTCGTGCAACGCATTCCGCGCCGTCTCGACCTTTTGCTGCGAAGTCTCGATATCCCGCATCCCGGTCCCGAGTTCCGCCTTCGCCGTCTCGTACTCGGCCCTGGCCTTCTTCAGGTGGCTCGTGGTCATATGCAAATGCTCACGGGCAGTGTGCATCTGCGCCTCGGTGGACTCGCGCATCCACAACGCGTCCTGTTCGGCGGCGGCGATCCTGGCTTCGGATTCGGCCCGCAGCTCCTCGTAACGCTCCTGCACCGCATGCTCTACCGCAGCTTCGTGCGCGGCATGCGCCTCCTGTAGCTGCGACTGCGCATCATCGTGCATCTCACGCAGGGCGGCCGCGGAGTTCGATCCCAGCTCCTGCGCGTAATCGCCTTCCACCATCCGACGGGTGTCCTCGACCTCCGTCCGCGCAGCGGTCAGCCGATCCCGGGCATCGATCACACGCGGGTGGTCGCGGACCTCGTCGTTGTCCCGCAAGCGATTTCGCAGCTGCTGCTCGCGCCGGCCCATCGGCTCGTCGGCCTTCGGTCCGCGCCGCGGGTCGGGATCGGTGTGGTCCTGGCTCGCGCGGTCCTGCGCACCGGGAGCGTGGACCTGTCCGGGAATCTCCGCAACCGGGGTCTCGTCGGTGCCAGTGGTCTCGCGCAGGGGCCCGATCTGATGATGATCACCGAGGGAGTCGGGGTGAGAAGTACCGTGCTGCTCGGAAACGGCTGGCCCACGGTCATTCTCGGACAGGCCCGAGTCGGAGCGCTGCTCGTCGAGGCCGGGCGTCCGAAGCTGCGGGCCGGCATCGCGCTGACCGACCGGGGAATCGGGTCCAGACTGCTTGTCGGCGCCGGGCGTCCGAAGCTGTGGATCGCCATCGTGCTGACCGACGGGTACATCGGGCCGAGACTCGGCAGGCTGCTCCGAAAGAACTGGGCCACCGTCATTCTCGGACAGGCCCGAGTCGGAGCGCTGCTCGTCGAGGCTGGGCGTCCTCCGCTGCGGGTCGACATCGCGCTGACCGACCGGGGAATCGGGTCCAGATTTGGGACCTTGCCCGGAAAGAGCTGGGCCACGGTCATTTTCGGGTCGGCTCGAGTCGGAATGCTGTTCGTCGGGACCGAGCGCCTCGCGCTGCGGGTCGGCATCGTGCTTACCGACGGGGATATCGGGACCAGGCTTGGTGTGCTGATCGGAAAGTGCTGGGCCACCGTCGTTTTCGGCCAGGTCCGACTCGGAGAGCTCGTCGTCGGTCCAGCTGTGACTCGACGCCGAATCGTCCGAGTGGTCGAACAGCGAGTCACCCGAATGCGAGGCGGTCGAATCGCTGTCGTACCCGTCGCTGTCATCCGGATGCGGTGTGGCGATCTGCTTTTCTGGGGATGGCGGGGCAGTCGGGCCCATCCCCGGTGGGGCGAGGTCGCCGCGGCCACCCATCGGAGGAGCATTGGCTCGATAGTTTCCGGCGCGGGCGGCTGCGGCGAGATGCTCGTCGACGACACGTTGCAGGGTCGGCCTTGTCTCGTCGTGCAGAACCTGTTCGGTGTGCCGCACGGCTTTGTCCGCGTCGGTGAGTGCGCTGAGGGTCTCGATGCTCGGGTTCTCGTTATGGTCGGCGACGGCCTCCCGGTGCGCCTTGGCGGCATTCTGGTATTCGATGACCTGTCGGATAACTCCGTCATGTGCCACCGGGCCCCGGTAGTCCTTGGGTGAATACCAGTGCTGGACGGTGCCGGGGGTCCCGCCGGTTTCCCGGTCGGATCCCTTGCCGCCGCGCCCCATTCGACCGTCACCCTGGTCCACCGCGGCCTCCCCGAATCTGGAGCCGCCGATGAACTTGCCCGAATTGCCGGTCCCCTCATCGATCAGGCGCTGAATCGTGTTGTAGTCGGTGCCCCGCATGCGGCCCTTGTTCACGAAAACCAGCACCGCGTCGTCACGCTTCTCGTTGCCGAATTCCTTGATGATCTTCTTGCCCGCCAGTTCGGCCGCATCGGCACTGTCGAACCCGTCGTCGAACCGCCCATCGAGGACGTCGTACTTCAGCTTGATTCCCGCGGCAACAGCGAGTTCGTCACCGGCCATGTCACGCACCCTCCGGTCGACCAACTCGTCGACCCAGTCGACGACACCCTTCTCCGAATCCTTCTTGTCCTGCCACCCGGACAGCCGCACTCGCTCCCCGTTCTCGATGACCGGGCGGTTGTGTTCGTCGACTCGGATATCGTCACCACGCAGATCCCGGTTGTCGAAGCCGCCGACCAGCTGGTTGAGCCCAGTCGCCTTCACATCGACCACCTGCCCGTCCCGCACCACCAGTTCGAGCTTCGCGTCCTCCAGGATCAGGCCGGCCAAGTCCTTGAGCATGTCTTCGGTGTTGTCGAACTCCCGATCCTTCAAGAACTCGACCTGAGACTTGTAGTACGGGTCGATCTCGCGCACCGGACCCGTGATCACGCCCTGGTCGTAGAGCTTCTGCTCCGCGATCTTCGCCGTGCCGGAATGCCCCTGAGTGTCCTGCAGCAGCCGGGTGCCGATCAACTGCGCATCCGACATGTGCAGTGCTTCCTTGGGCAGCTCCGCCATCACGTCCACCCCGGCCTGCATCTCGAGATACGCGCTGACCCCCGCGAAGCGGGTCTCGGTCCCCTTGCTCCGGTCGGCCATCACCTTGTCGGTGGTGGACGACGCCATCGTCTTGATCTTGTTGTTCGCAGAGGTGTCGCCGCGACCTTCGATGTAATCGTTGTTGCGCTCCGGGCCCCATTTCGCCACCGCCTTGTGGGCGTACTCGGCCAGCAACGGATCGTGCTCGGTCACCCGCGGCCCCGGCACCCGATTGAGCCGATCGATAACCTCCGCCGACGCGTGTGCCTGCCAGAAACCTCGAGTCCCGTCGGGTTTGCCGAAATGCTTTGCCGTCAACGGATCCTCGGACAACGCCGCGGCCGCCTCGACCCGATCGTGGACCTGCTTACGGACCGCGACTTGATCGTCGGACATCTTGTCCGGGTTACTAGGTGTCAGGACCGATTCCTCGCTGCCCAACGTGTCCATTTCATCGGCGATGTGCTTGCCCGGCGGGAACGGCTCGAACCGATCTTTCAGACCGTGCCGATCAGCCGCTTCATTGAAAACCTCCGTCATCTCGTCGACGTTGGGCCGGTCCACATTGAAACGGTCACGCAACGCCTGGATCTCTTCGGCCGACATACCCTTTTCTTCGAGGAGGCCGAGCATCCGCGACTCCTCGTGCAGGACTCGCTGTTTCATGTCGTACATCGTGGCGACCACGATGTGGCCTGTGCCGTCTCCAGGTTTGGGCAGATCTCCCTCGGTGACCATCCGGTCCACCTTCACATCCAGGCCACCGATCAATGACTTCGAATTGCCGAAATTCCCGAATTCATCGATCAGATCACCGACCTGATTGTCCCCGCTGGTCGTCACATACACCCGCTCGTGCTCCCGGGCCGCCACCCACGCCTTCACGATCGTCACCAGCGTCTTACCCTCACCGGTCCGCAAGTTCGACCAGCGCGACATGATCCCGAACAACTGGGTATCCCGCAGATCCCGGCCGCCCTTGGCTTCGGTGCCATACCCCGTCGCCCGGCGCACATACTCGCGCACACCGACGAACTTCTCCATGGTCGAACCGCGATTGACCATGTTCTTGATCTCGTCATCGGAGACCCGCGGCAGCGCCTCATCCACCCGCTGAAATATCTCCTCGTCGTAGATGTTGGCGAGTTCGAGGAACTTCTCCTGCGTTTCCTTTTCCTTACGCGCCGCGGCCGCGAACGCCGTCTTACGATCGACCGCTCCCCCTTCGAACGCCGCCAGATCCGCTTTCCCCGCAGCCTGCGAAACCTCCCAGCGCTTATCGAGCACCTCGAGCCCGCCGCTCTTGAACTCCGCAAACGCCTCCGCATGCGCCGCGGTCTGCTCGTCCAGCCGGGACTTCAGCTCATCCAGACCCGCCTGGGCCTTCGCCTCGGCTTCCCGAGTGGCCAGGGCATGCTCGAGCTCCCTGACCCGCTGACTCACCTCCGACCGGAAGTCCCTCCCCGCGGACGAAAGGTGTTCGTCCAGACCGGCTTTCAGCTCGGCCACCCGCTCCTGGGCCCGCGCGGCCGCCAACCGGCCGCCCCGCACCTCCGGCCGCAGCCACCCCAACGCGTCGGAAGCGAAACCCTTTCTGCCCCACCGCGACTCCAGCCGATCACGCTCGGTCTGTGCCGCCGCCAACGCCTCCGAACGATCACCGGCGGCCTCCCGCAACAACTCCTCACGCGCTGCCGTCACCGACTTCAGTTCGGCCGAGTGATCACCGTTCGCGGCCCGCAGCAGCGCCTCGTGCGCGACCAGCTCCGACCGCAACCGCTCAGTGCCGGCGTTGATCTCCTGCTTCAGCCATTCGAGACGCTGCGGCTGCGGCTCCTCGTCGGCGGCCTCGGTGGCATAGTGCCGCCTGCTTCGCTCGAGCGCGGTCCGCTCGTGTTCCACCCGATCCCGTGCCGCGGTGATCCCCTCATCCAAGCCACCGCGCACCTTGGCTTCGAACTCGTCGACCGCCCTGTTGAGGGCCTGCCGGGTTTCCTCCCGATCACTACGCGTCTGCTCGAGACGATCCCGCTTCTCGTTGAACCGCGTCTCGGTATCGGCCTGCATCCGGGCGTTCTCGCGGTCGGCCGCGGCGATGTCTTCCTTCAACTGCTCGTGGAAGGAACCAGGCCGCTCGTCCCGGCTACCGGCGTGCTCGCTCCGGTGTGGTCCGGTAGTGGCGCCATGCTCAGGCGCGTCGTGCGCGCGGGACTCGGAATGGGTCCGCGCACCACCGATGCCGTCCGGCTCGCCCGCCGCCGGACGCGACCGCGGTCCCTCCCCACCCCGGTTACCGACATTCGTATCCCCGTGGTCACCCGACCGCCCGGACGTGGGACCGACCCCGCGCTCCGGCCCCTCGGAGGACGCCCGGGACGATGGCCCCTGCGCCGATACCTGATCTTCCCGACCGGTCCGCTGCCCGGTCGAGGTGGACTCGTTGTGCGCGGGGGCGATGCGCGATTGCGACCCGCCCTCTGATGTGTTTGGCCGAGAAGGTGTTTCGGGGCCGCCGTGTCGTCCGTTCCCCAATGCCTCGGGCGTGGGCTGGACTTTGCCACGCGAGTCTGCCGGGCCGGACTCGTCGTGCGCCGCGGTGATTCGGGTCCGCGATCCGTTCTCCGGGGCCGTCGAGGAGAACGGAGGCTCCGAACGGCGCGACACCGGCTCGGTCTCCGGACTACTCGGCCGAGTCTCCGGACTGCTCGGCCGAGTCTCCGGGGTGCTCGGCCGGGTCTCCGGAGTGCTCGGCCGGGTCTCCGGAGTGCTGGACCGGGTCTCCGGACTGCTCGGCCGGGTCTCCGGAGTGCTGGACCGGGTCTCCGGACTGCTCGGCCGGGATTCCGGAGTGCTTGGCCGAGAGGGGATTTCGAGGCCGCCGTGCCGGATGTTCGCCGGTGCGTCGGGCGCCGACCGGACCGGACCCTCCGAGCCCGCCAAGGAACTCGTCTCCGACGCCGGGCCCCGCATCGACGATTCCGACACCGACCGCGAATCCGCCTCACTCGGCGTGAACTCGCGCTCACTCGGCGTGAACTCGTGCTCGCTCGGCGGGCGCGAAACGACCTCGTTCGAGTCGTGCGAAGCGACCTGGTTCGAGGTGTGCGGGGTGACCTCGTCCGAGGTGTGCGAGGCGACCGCGGTGAACCCGCCCTCCGAGTGCTCGGACACCGACGGACTGCGCGAAAGATTCTCGGGGACAACCGAACTCTTCTGCGTCGTCACCTCCGCACCGGGTCGGAACTCGTGCGAACCCGGCGACGACGACCGCGACACCGTCTCCGAGGTGGCACCGAACTCCCGGTTCTGCGGTGGCGGCGCACTGTGCGTCCCCGTCGACACCGACGTGTGCGACGACGACCCGTCACTGGCGCTGGCAGAGATCGAGCTCGAGCGGGACGGCGTCGCGCTCGAATTCGAGAATGTCGAAATATTCGCGATGCTGCCCCGGCGAACCGGTGCCGGCTGCGCCGGCGCGGTGCTGTCGTGGAACTCGCGTGGCCCGGTCGAGCCGCCCCGCGACTCACCGTCCCCGCGCTCGGACCCCGGCCGATCCGAGGGGCGGCCGCTGCCGTTTTCGGAGCCGTCACCCGGCGACGACGACGGCCGGGTTCGCTGCCCCGAGTTCCCGTTGTCATCCACCCGATCGGGCATGATCGAGCGGCCACCCCCACCGCCCTGGTCCGGCCGCGAATTCCCGGCACTGCCGTCGAAATGATCGCCACCGGAAATCTTCAGATCGGTGGGATGCAAGGTCGACGACTTGGCCAGCGCCGCGTCCCGCGCATGACCGATCGAACCGTGCAGAGCACCGAACATGCCACCGGCCGCACCACCGGCGAGCATCGCCGGATCGAACTCCCACTCCCCCGTCAACAGCCCACCGGTCACGAAACCGGCGCCGACACCCGCCAAACCACCACCGACACCGGCTACGAAGGCGACACCGGTGGCCCGCGTCGTCGTCATCCCCCATTGCTTGGTGACCCAATTACCCAGGCCCTTACCGATGACGCTGCCGACCGGCGCACCCACCGCGCCACCCGCCGCGCCCACGGCTCCCGCGACGAAGATCCGCTTCAGGTCGTAGCCGTCGATATGCCCCTTCTCGTTCTGAATGAACTCGACCGCGAACTCGGTCAGCAGGCCCAGTCCGCCCTGCACCCCACCGCTGATCGCGGCCAGCTTCCACAGCGGCATATTCGCGATCGTCTTGGCGTGGTTGACCAGCCACGACAGCCGCGTGGCCAGCGTGCGGCCGATCACCGCCATGACGCCCTCGGTCTCGGCTTCCAGCGCCGGAATCACCGCCGCCCCGAACCACGTCGTCAGCGCGTACGCGATCTCGGCCGCCAGGATCGCCAGCGTGATGATGACCTGCAGCTTGGTGTGCTCGATCTCGGCGCCCATGTCGTGGGCCGATTTGCCGATCTGATTCAGATTTTCGACCATCTTCGCGATCGACTGGTCACCGGAGAAGAATTTGTCGAACTGGCTCTTCATCTTGTCGGCGCCGTCGCCCGAATAATTGTCGGTCGCGGTATTACACGCGGTGTGCAGTTGCTCGATGAGCCCGTTCAGGCTCTTGGCCGCGGTCTTGTAGTCGTCGTCGAGCGCGAACATGCTGTCCTCGTCGCCCTTGGGCCACGCGGCACCTGCCAGGTAACTGAGCCATTCCAGCCCAGCGGGCATCTCGATGCTCATCGATCGGCGCTTCCGACGCCGAATTCACCACGCCCCGTGCGACTCTCGGATGCCGATGGGCTGGGTGCGCTGGGGCGCGGCACGGCGGCATGCGCGGCCCAGCCGGATACACCGGACCGCAGCACGATCGGAAGTCCCCGGCATACGCCGGACACTTTCCCGCGCTCCGGCCCGGAGATCCCGGACCACGCATGCGAATTCGCCATCTATGCCGACCAGCCGCCGATCAGTCGCGGTCGGCGACCGACCACTGCCCGGTGCGCGCGTCACCGGACCCGGCCTGCTCGCGCTGGGCGGGCGAATCGAACGACGCCCGTTGCAGCTCGGGCGTTTTCGTGCGCAGATCGGGCAGGCCCTCGACCATCGACGACAGGCTCGGCAGCCGGGACCGGGTCTTGCGGATCGGCGCGATCAATTCCTCGGCCTTGCGCGCGACCTCGGCGGCGGCCTCCTGGGTGGCATCGGTGACCGCGTCGGCGATCTCGTCGTAGTCCAATTCGTCGATGTCGTCGGCGAATCGGGTCTCGATCACGACACCGTCGGCGTTCACCGTGATGCGCACCTTGCCCTCGCCCGCGGTAGCGGTGGCGGTGAGCTCGACACGCTGCTGCTGCACCTCGGCGATCGAGCGGATATGCAGATTGATCGTATCGAGCAGATCGGCGACGTCACCCTTGGTCTGTTCGTTAGCCACGTCGAATTCTCCTACCCACACCAAGATATGGACCCCACCACGAGTCCATATCGATTCCCTGCCGAACGTAGCACCTCAGGGAGCACCGAAATCCTGTCATGACACGTTTATCACGCCATTCTTACCGGTCAGCAGTGATCTGTTACGCCAGTATTATTCGAAACTTACCGGCGTCGTGTTGGATACAATCCAAGTAATGAATCGAAGCCTACGCGGATGGAATTCTTTCATCATATGAGCGAACCCCAGCAGCAAGATCCGGCCGGGAACGGCGACGCCCCCGACGTCGGCTTCCGGCTGGGCGCCGGCGCCGCGCAGCCGTCCGGTAGCGCCGATGAGCAGACGACCGGCGCGCAGGAAACGCCCGCCGCGCCCGCCGATTCGGGCCCGGCAGCGGAGAGCGCGGAACCGCCCCCCGCGGCACGAGCGGCCGAAGAGCAGGCCACCGAACCACCGGGAACCGATGACGAGCCCGCGGCGACCGACGGGCAAGAAACCGAAGCGCCGGCGGCCGACGAGCCCCCGACGATCGAGGACCAGGCCACCGAACTCGCCCACCGCATCGCCCGCGAACTCGGCATCGCGGGCCCCGAAGGCTGGCAGTCACTGGAGGCGACCTTCGCACTCACCGTCGCCGGCGGCATCGCCTACATCCTGTACTACGACGACGAGGATCAGGTCTCCCAGACCGAGCCGTCCCAGGAGGTCAACGAACTCGTCCCGCTGCATCGCGAGCTGTCCGCGCAACTCGGCGACGGCCCCTGGTGGCGCATGCTCATCGCGCTCGAGGCCACCGGCGAGGTCGAGGTCGACTACGACTACGCCGACGAACCGTTCCCCGACGACCAGCTCCTGCCGCCCGAGGCCTATCGCGCCGACCTGGAAACCTTTCCGCGCGACAGCATCCCGGTGTGGCTGGCCGCCTACATCTTCCACGACGAGCGGCAATGGCGTTCGCCCCAGGACGCCGCCGCACAAGCTCGCGCCGACCGCGACGCCGGCATCACCTCGACGCTGTCCCGCGAGGACTTCCCGCCACTGCCCACGCTGTGGGCACGCTGGGCCACCATCGCGGCAGCCTTCGTCGCCATCGGCTCCGAACTCGGACCGCGCATCCGCCCCGCGCTCGGAATCTTCGAAGGATCCGCCCGCAGCGGCTCCACGTTGTTCGTGCTGCCCGGCGGCCGCGCGGTGTTGTCGGGTGGCGTGTGGAACGCACCCGAACTCGACGCCGCCTACAACGACGACAACGAACTGCCGGACCTGTATGCCGGCGCCCCCGACTGGGTGGCCAACCAGGTACTCAATCCCCGTGCGTCCCAAGGACAATTGTCGTTCTGCTACTGGTGGTCCCACGGCAGCTGGCACCGCGGCGAATCCCCCGGCGCCGACCAGCTCAGCCCCGCCGTCCCCGGCGTGTGGTCGGCACAGACCGTCGCCGACATCGTGTGCGCCGTGATCAGCAATGAGCCGACCGAACAACAACGGGAAGCAGCGGCGACACTGGTCGCCTCCGCCGAAGCCGGTGTCGTCACCCGGGATACGCTCACCGCGGTGTTCGAAGACGCCGCCGACAACATCGACGGCGCCATGTACCAGCTGTCACTGGCCGGTCTCGCGGTCACCGACCCCGAACCGCTGCCGGAGGATCAGGCCATCATCCTGGTGCGCGACTACATCCAAGCCCTCGGCGTCGACACCACTGGTTATCCGCTCGACCAGCTCGTCGGCGAACGCCTCGACGTCGGCTGGATGGTGTTCGTCCCCACCGAACCCGGCGAAATCGCCATCGGCCGCGCGATTTTCTACATCGCCGACGACGGAGTCATCGAACAATCCTCCTCTTCGACGGCACCGTCCACGTACTTCGAAGGCTTCGAACAGCGCTTCCAACAGCGGCAGACCAGAGCCACCGACGATCTCGTGATCTGAGGTCTGCAGGCCCTGCCCGGATCGTGCGGGAGAACACCTGAACGATCCGGGCGGCCGTTATCCCTTCTTCAATTATCTTGGGGGACAGTAAGGCCCGCCATCGAGCTGAATCTCAGCGGCCGAGGCTGTGCCACGGTCCCTCCGGGTCGTCGAACCAGGTGAGCGGATCATCGCTTGCGATGGGTACTTGCCCGAGGAATTCTTCCGGGACAAGGAAAGCCGAGACAAGCGGCTCGATGTGCGGAAGCAGCCCGGTGAGGATCTCATCGATGGCGCTGGGAATCCGCTCACCTAGGTCAGCGGATAGATATCCGTATCGCACCAGGTCGGCAACATAGGGCAGCAGACCGCGCAGAGTATGGAGCCGGTGGACATCGGTGAGCAGAGCACGGGCCGGGCTGCCCTCGGGCAGGAGCCGCAACCGGCGCAGGATCGCCTGCGCGGACATGCGCGCGGCATAGGCGCGAACGGCCTGCAGCGCGGGGTCGATGACTGCGTTCTGGCCCGCCAGCGGGTCACCGGCGGATACGTGTCGCACCTTCGCGCGGGCTCGTTCCAGCCAAATGCTTTCCGCGGCAGCAAGTAACCGGCCGAGATGAACCGGATCGGTGATCGTGTACTCGATGGCGGGATCGGGTTGCGAATCGGGCGCGAAGTGATGCCTGCGGACCATCTGTGCCGCGGCTTTCACCCAGATGGCCAGGTTGTCGCCTTCGGCGGTGATCGGCAGTTCGACGCAGGCCAGGTATTCGGCGAGGTGGTTGGCGGGGAACAGCCCCTGCGAGCTACAGCGTTCGCGGCATTCGGCCAGAATCTCCCTGGCGCGCTAGGTGATCCAGCCTTTCCCGACGGCGAGTTGCCATTCGGTCCGCGCGTAGTCGGCGTCCCGGTGCGTCGACCACTGCTCGATGAGGTCTCGATGCAGCGCGGTCATTGGCATAGGCGTCCGCGACCGCGCCCAGCAGTGAACCGTGGTGACTGCGCAAGGCCATCAAGGGAATACGCCCGCCCGGCCCTCTGATCGTGCGCCGCCGGCCGTGCCGCACCGCGATGACCAGCGCGGTGCGGGTGATGCCGAGCGTGAGAGCGCTCATGGAGAGCTTCCCGGGCGTCACTCGCCGGATCGACCGCAGTACGCGCTTGGCCGGGTCGGGAACATCGCTGATGAAAGTTCCATCGGGAGCGAACCTTCCGTGCGGTCCGGCCAGCAGCGCGTCGCGTGGCACGAAGACCTGGTCGAATGAGGTCAGGCTATGGTCCACGGGCGGTCCGGATCGGAACGGCAGTACCCGGACCCTCACTCCCGCAACGCATTCGGAGGCGGTGGTCAACTGGACGCGGAACAGGAACACGCCCTGATCCGAAGCGTCTACGAGCAGCCGCGCGGCCACCACCGCAACCTTCGGACCGCCGACGGGACTGGTATTCGGCATGAACTTCTGCGCGCCGATGCTCGGGGTGTGCAGCAGGAATCCCGCGCGGGCGCGGTCGTACACCGCGACCGTCTCCAGCGCCGACACGTCGTTGCCGTGCGCCAGCTCGGTGATCATGAACGTTCCGACGGCGCACTCGGGCGCGGCCATACCGTGGTCGGCGAGGCTCCCGAGAAACAGGTTGTAGTGAATTCCGGCGATGATGGCCAGTGTGGGGGCGACCGGCATAAACCATTCGTGCAGGTTCGCAATCTGCACGGCGTTGTTCGTGAGCGCCGGGAAATCTGCGGCGGCGCCGAGATCACGCAAATCGCGAATATGCCCGGACAACCACCTCGTCCGGATCTTTTTCATGCCATCTATACCCACTCTCCTGCGCCGCCAATCGCCGCCACGGGCCGTGTGCCGATTCGTGATCGTCACCAAAGAGAAAGGCAGTCAGAATTTCGGAAACTGGCAGGTCGATGCCAGTCCATCGGGTCGGCGCCGGTAGTGTCGTCGTTGATTGTCCCATAATGATCCGGGCCCCTGCTGGCGGTCGCCGCGACGCTGGCGGGAGCGCGCTCGTTCGCCGCGATCGGAGAATGGGTGGCTGATGCGCCGATGACGGTGCTGGCCCGCCTCGGTGTTACTGGCCGCCCGCCGAGCGAGTCCACGATCCGGCGGCTGCTGCAACGCTTGGACGGCGACGGGCTCGACGCCGCGCTGGGAGCGTGGATGTGGTTGCGCAGCAGGACCATCGGCGGGATGCGAGTGTTGTCGTTCGACGGCAAGACGATCCGGGGTGCCCGTGACGCGGCCGGGCAGTTGGTGCATCTGCTGGCCGGGATCTGCCAGGCCACCGGCATCGTCGTGGCCCAGATCGCCGTCGACGGCAAAACCAATGAGACACCGATGCTGCGGAAACTGCTGCAACGGCTCAATATTGCCGGTTGCGTAATCACTGCCGACGCCGCCCACACCTGCCGCGATACCGCCCAGCTGATCATCGATGCCGGCGCCCACTACATCCTCTGTGTCAAAGGCAATCAGAAGAACCTGCGGAAGCGGTGTAAAGCGTTGCCCTGAAAAGATATCCCTGTACTGAACCGAGCTACCGGCAAACCCGCGCACGGCCGGATCGAGACCCGCACCCTGCAGGCCACCGAGATCGGCACCGGGATCGGATTCCCCGGCGGCACACAGGTTCTGCGTGTACGGCGGACCCGAACTGTTGTTTCCGGCCATCGGCGCTCCCGTAAACAGACTCGCGAGACCGTGTACGTCGTGACCAGCTTGTCGGCCACCGACGCCTCCTATCAGCTGATAGCCGAATGGTTGCGCGGACACTGGGCAATCGAGAACGCCGTCCACCACGTCCGCGACGTTACCTTCGACGAGGACCGCCACCAGAACCGCACAGGCAGCGGACCACAGGTCCTGGCCACCATCCGCAACACCGCGATCAGCCTGCTCCGACTCACCGGCACCACCAACATCGCCGCCGGGCTGCGACATCACGCCCGCGACTTCAACAGGCCCGTCGAACTACTGCTCACCAGCTGAAACCTGACAATGCCGAGGCCCTGCCGCTGTCTAGCCGATCACCGGATGCCGTGCCAAGACACGTCCGGGACGGGCAAACCGATACGCCGGCTCGCCTGCGCGACCTTTTCCAGGACCGGTTCGGCGTCCTCGACACGGCCGACGGCGGTCAGCGCGCAGCCGTACACCTGCATCGCCCGCAGGCGACGTACCGCGGCCGAGACCTCGGTGAGCGCGCGCACGGCCTCCTCGGCGATCGGCACCGCTTCCTCGGCGTCACCGCTGCGGAGGGCCACCTCGGCCAGCCGAGCCAGGGCCCACCCCTCCTGATGCCGGCGACCGTCGCGGCGGGCCACGCCGAGCGCCTGCTCGCACAGTTCTCGGGCGGTCACCGGATTCCCGCGCTGCAGCGTGGCGAATCCCAACTCGTGCAACGCCATCGATTCGACCCGCAGGCTGCCGACCTCGCGCGCCACGACCAGGGACCGCTCGGCGGCTTCGACGGCCTCCGGCCAGCGCCCGGCATCGCAGCAGGTGCGCGCGATCGTCGCCCAGCTCATTCCCTCGACGAATTTGTTGCCGTCCTGGCTGACCAGTTCGATCGCACGCCGGTAATGCTCCACGGCGAGATCGACTTTCCCGCGATAGTCCATCACCGTGCCCAGCATCTGCTCGGCGAGGATGGCGCCGGCCAGATCGCCCGCATCGTGCAGGACCGTACCGGCCTGCCGCAGCGCCCGCCCGGCGCCCAGATCACCCATGCCGATCAGGCGTGCGCTGGCGGCGGCCAGCTGCGCCCGGGCCATGGTCTGACGATCGCCGTCGCGCTCGGCGGCCCGGCTCAGCACGTCGAGCGCCTGCGCCACCCTGGGCAGGTGCTCCCCTGCGTCTCCGCCCACCGCCAGCGACAGCGCGAGATCCACTGCGAGCGTGCGTGTTCGGGCCTCGGGGCTGACGGCCACCTGCCGATACAGCGCCACCAGCCCGAATCGCTCGGCCATCGCCCACGCGGTGCACTGGCGCTGGGTGGTGAATTGCTGCTTGGCCGTGCTGGTCTCGGCGTAGTAGTGCGTGCCAGCGCTGGAATCACGCAGTTCCACAATGTTTTTCGCGCTGGCTAGATAGAAGTCGACCAGCCGGTGCAGGGCCTGCGACCATTCCGCCTGCTGCTCCGGATCCGCGACCCGGCGGGCGAACAGCCGCAGCAGATCGTGATATCGGTAGCGGCCGAGGTCTGAAGTTTGCATCATGCCCAGATCCACGAGGGTTTCGCAGAGCCGTTCGGCCTCGGGCTTATCCCGGTCGAGCAGGGCGGCGATGGCGGCAACGGACAGATGCGGCGCATCGGAGAATGCGATGAGCACGAACGCGCGCGACAGTTCGGGCGCGAGGCGCCGGTAACTGGACAGGAATACCAGTTCCACACTGGTATTGCCGATCGCGAGTTCGGAGAGCCGGTCGCGATCGTCGGCCAGGCGTTCGGCCAACGACGCCAGCTGCCAGCTGGGCCGGCTGGCGAGCCGCGCCCCGACGATGCGCAGCGAGAGCGGCAAATACCCGCACTCGCACAGGATTTCGTGCGCGGCCTGGGATTCCTCCGAGAGCCGCCGCCCAGATACCATGCGCTCCAGCAACTTCCATGCCTCGTCCGGAGTGAGGACATCCAGCGGGACCAACCGCGCGTCGAACAGTTCGGTCAGACTCGAACGGCTGGTGACCAGTACGGCGGGCGCGCCCGGACCCGGCAGCAACGGCGTGAGCTGCTCGATGTCACGCGCGTTGTCGAACACCAGCAGCATGCGCTTGCTCGCTACCAGGTTGCGCCACAGGCTCGTTCGCTCCTCCGGATCCCGCGGCAGCTCACCGGGCTCGACGCCGATCGACCGGAACGCCACCGCGAGCAGCATATCGATCGAGCGCGGCTGCTCGTCCATGCCGCCGAGGTCGAGATACAGCACGCCGTCCGGATACCCGTCCCGGAGGCGATGTGCGAGATGCACTGCGAGGGTGGTCTTTCCGATGCCGCCCATCCCGGTAATCGCGACCACCGGGCGCTGTCCGGAGTCCGCGCTCAGCACTTCGGCCAGCTCATCCACCAGCTCTTCGCGTCCGACGAAATCGGCGATGTCCAGGGGCAATTGCACCGGGGCCAGCGTCGGGAAGCCGAAATCCGGTTCGGCGGGGGGCAGTTCGCCCGAGGTAACGAGCGTGGAGCCGGGCTGCGGCGAGTCGGCCGACAGGATCTCCTGATGCAATTCGGCCAGCCGCGGACCGGGCTCCAGGCCCAGATCCTCCGACAGCACCCGGCGCGCGTTCCGATACACCTCCAGCGCCTCGACCCGCCGCCCGGCGCGATACAGCGCCATCATCAGCAGCTCGTACCACCGCTCACTGTGCGGTTCGGCGGCGACCAGCGCCTCCAGCTCCGCCACCGCGGCGGAGTAGCGGCCGAGATCGAGCGCCACGGCTATCGCGGCCTCGTCCAGGGCCGAACGCAGCCGGCGCAGCCGGGTCCGTCCCTTCTCCGCCCACGGTCCGGTCAGCCCGACCAGCGGGTCGCCACGCCAGAGTTGCTGCGCCGCAGTCAGTTTCTCGTTCGCGGCCTCCGCCGCGCCCGAGCTGCGGTCGGATTCGGCGGCGGTGAGCAGGGATTCGACCGCGGCGACATCGGATTCCACCGTCAGGCCGAGCCGATAGCCGCCCAGGGTCGAGCCGAGCCACTCCGCCCCGGCACCGGCCCGGCTGTGGCGATCGAACTGCCGGCGCAGCCCGTGCACGTGATTGCGCAGGACACTGGAAGCGGAGGTAGGCGGACGATCCGCCCACATATGCGCGGCCAGCTGCGTTGTCGACAAGGTGCGCCCCGGCTCGGCCGCGAGGATGGCCAGCATGGCCAGCGTCTGCGGCGCCGTGATATCCAGGCGGCGCTCCCCCAGCCGCACCTCGACCGGCCCCAACATATTCAACCGAAGTACCCCGGGCTTCGCCTCATCGATACCCGAAACCTGCCGCGCTGCCAACTAACCCTCACATTCGACCCGACCGAGGTCGGGATCAGCCTGGAAGTCGGTGCTCTCCAGCTCCACCTGGTCATCTCCTCGAAGACTCCGATGAGGTTGACGCTCACATGGCCTCACCGCAGCGCTCCAATGGAACTTTCACACCGAAGCATATGGAATCCGCAGCACCCGCACGTGAACCGAAGCGCCATCTGGATAGAACATTTGCGCCAGAAGGTTAGGAGTTGCCTGTGCGTCTGAGGGTTACGGCAGGTGAGACGATGACGGTGTCGTCGACCGCGGACGACAGCGCTCTAGATCGGATCCGGAGCACGCCGCCGCGCCGCGCCGAAATGCTCTCGCCCGCCGATGGATAGACGATCAACCGCCCGCCCGCCGAGCCGTTCGGTGCCATCAGCCGGGCGACCAGTCACGGCGCGGGGCCGCGCCGAACTCCCATCCCCAAACCAAACGCTCCTACCGATACCGCTCCCATATCTACTGCGACCTTTGCAGCCGACGCATGTTCGGCAAGACCCGACGTATCGCCGCCTACTACGTATGCGCCCCGAAGAAGGGCTACATACCCGACGGCCACCCCACCGGCGGCTCCTTCTTCGTCCGCGAAGACGACATCAACACCCACCTCAACACCTTCCTCAACCAGCACGTCTTCGGCGACTACCGCCGCGCGCCCTGCTGGCCAACACCAACCACGACACCCACGCCGAACACGAACACGCCCAACGCATCAGCGCGCTGCGCCACGCAATCACCGACACCGAAACCAAAATCAAACGACTCGTCCGCAGCCTGGAACTGGTCGATGAACCCGACCAAGAACTCATCCGAGACATCGGCGAACGCCGCACCCAACTACGCGAACACCTGGCACAGCTGCAAACCCAGCTCGCCGACGCCGAAACCCAGCAGCAACAGCAACCCAACCCCACCCTGATCGACGCCCTACCCACCGGCGACATCAACCAACAGCTACCCGAACACCTTGCCCGCGACGTCTTCCAAGCCCTACAACTCGAAATCCGCTACAACAAGACCACCAACCGCGTGCGGTACCGCATTACGCTCACCGGCACGACACTCGATCACGTGCACCGCACCGCCGCCACCGTCATGGCATTACGGCCAAGAACCGGCCGGATCGGCAGCTGCGGGGCACAATCGCCCCGCAGCGTTGCGCACAAGGAATCCGTTATCGCGGAAGGGACCGCCCTTGCGGGCGGCCCCCCGCACAGATCCCAGCGTGCGCTACTAACGCACTGGGCTCCTGCCTTGGGTCCGGGCGCGAAAGCGCATCTCGGGAAAGGGATGTACTACGCGTGCAGGCGGTAGCCATCGAGTCGCGAGGCGGTCCATCCGTTTCCAGCTGATCCGTGTGCGCTGGCTGCGCCGCTCGAGGGCGGTGTGCCAGAGCCGGGTCACCTGGGTGCGGAAAGCCGCCACCGCGACGCGATTGCCTGGCACGGCGTAGTAGGCGCGATATCCGCGCACCACACTGGCCAGTGAAGAGTGTCTCGGTGTTGTGGGCGCTGGCCCCGCGGTCGGTCGCGGACAAGATCGAGCTCGCGCACCAGCGCGCCGTGCGCGACGCACTCGCCTGGCTCGAGAAGCACGCGATCTTCACACGTTTGGGACGCAACGGTGTGCGCCAGGTCGATGTCGAGGGCATTGTCGCGCCGTGTTTCACCCATCGCGATAGCCGTGCCGGAGATCCTGACCTGCATACACACGTGGTGATCGCGAACCGGGTGCGCACGCTCGACGGCAAATGGCGCACCCTCGATGGCGCCGCGATCTACCAGGCGTTGGTGACTGTCTCCGAGATCTAAAACACCCGCCTGGAACACCATATGGAGGATCTGGCCGGTGTGGAGTTCGCCGAACGCCCCGCAGCGGATCCATCGAAACGTCCGATTCGTGAAATCGTTGGTATCCCACTGCAGTTGATCACGGCGCTCTCGCGCCGTGATGCCGCGATCACCACCCGCCTCGGCCAGCTCGCCGCCGAGTTTCAGCGCCAGCGCGGACGCGAACCGACACCCCGGGGCGGAAGTTCCGCGAAAGCCAAGCACCGAGTGCTGCGAACCCGCAGTGGGAACCCGATCACCGGTCGACGCTACGACAACCTCCACGGTCGGTTCCGCCGGTATCTGCCCTGGGCTGACGCGAAAGGTGTGACCGTGCACTGGCTACGGCATACCACCTTGACTTTCGTCGAGCGAGAGTTCGGGGAAGCGGTTGCACGCCGGTATGCGGCCCACCGAGACTCGGGCACGACTGCGACACCGATCTACACGAAGGCATCCCTGGTCGAATGCGCGCGGGCGTTGGTCGCAGTCACCGGGCAACCGCATCCACTTGCCCGTATCGAGCGCACTTCGACGGCGCTGCTGGCCCACGAAGAGAAGGGACACGAAAAAGGGGTATGGTGATGGCATGTACACGAAAAGTGTGCATAAATACCACATTTCGAGTGTCCTGGTCCCCCTCCGGACACAGACAGTACGCCAACTCATGGCCGTGGGTTCGTCTCGGCCGTAACCGCGTGGTCGTCGTGGTTGTAGGTGAGTTTCAGCCCTAGTTCGCGGTATACCTCCAGCTTGTCGCCGGGGTCGGCAGCCTGCAGGATCGCCAGGATTCCACCGAGTGCCGCCATGTCGGGCCAACCGACCCTGGATCAACTCACCGCCCCGGTCGTTGTCGTGTCAATCCTCCAAGACGTTGCATCATACTTGGAGGATGAGCAGCACCTGGTATACCGCCCCTACCCTCGCAGGCAAACATGTCAGGCTCGAGCCGCTGACTGTCGATCACGCTGATGGACTGTTTGCGGCCACCCGTAACCCGGACATCTGGACTTGGCTATTGGTGCCTCAGCCCGGCACGAGCGAGGATATGCGCGCATGGGTCACCTCACGTCTGAGCAGGGACGACGTCACTGCCTTCGCTCAAATCGACGCCCGGACTGGGGAGGTCGCCGGCACCACCTCGTATTACGACATCGATCCGGCGCACCGATCATTGGCCATCGGCTACACCTGGATCGGCACCGCGTGGCAGCGCACAGGCTTGAACAGTGAGGCGAAGCTCATGCTGCTGGAACACGCTTTTGACGTACTCGGCGCGGTACGCGTGGTATGGCAGACCGACAGCCGAAACATGCGCGCTCAGCATGCCATCGAACGGCTCGGAGCTCGGCACGAGGGCGTCCTGCGCCAGCATCGGACCCGCCCCGACGGCACCATGCGCGACACCGTCATCTATTCGGTGCTCGATACTGAATGGCCTGGCGTAGCAGCACATCTGCGCGCTGGCTTAGCCTGAGTCCATTGACGGGTTAATGCCTGTCAGGGTATCGCAGATGAAAAGCGCCTTCTGAGCTGCGATGATCACTGTGTCTATGCAATGATCGGTCCAGTTCAGAAGGACACTTCGGGTGCAAGTTTCGCACAGGTTCGCCGCGGAGTCTGTGGTGTTCGACGATGAGAATCTCGTGTCGCTGGCCGAGTTGGTGCCTGTGATGCGGTTGGCCGAGCAAACAGGGCTGGTTGAGGCGCTGGCGGAGACGGTGCTGATCAGCGGCCCGCGGATCAAGTCGGGGGCGGCGAATCCGGCGCCAGCACGGTGTGGGGTGAGGGTTCGGCGGTAGCGCCGGGATCGGCCGAGCCGTGCCGAGTCCGTCGCGCCCATCAGCGAGCATGCCCAATACGAGCAGATCCGAATCCGCCTCGACCCGACGCAGATTCGGCGAGTGCAGCGTGGCCAGCCACCGAATGTGCATCCACGGGTCTGTTTTGCGGCCGTTGCCGGTAGCGAAGACCCGTAGTTGCGCCGACTGTTTCGCCGGCACATCGATCACTGTTTCGCCGTCGTGCACGAGCCGGTGAGCGATGTGGCGGCCGATGCCGTTGCAGCCATCGACCGCCCACACCCGATGGTCGAATTGACGTGCGGCATTGAGCATTTCAGCGTAACTGTCCTTGTCGGTGCCGTACCTGCCGAGGGCTAGTACCTTCCCGACGTCGTCGATTATCTCGATTGTGGCCGAGCGTTTTTGTGGATCCATTCCTCCGTTGGGCATGTTCGGTTCAGGCCGGGCCGAAGGCCAGGGCAATTGCGGCGTTGAGAACGATGCCGATGCCGATACCGCCGACGGTCCATCCGAGAGCTTTGGCGCTGTTGCGGCTCAACCATTTGTTGATTCGTTGCAGGAATGGATCGACCCGCTGGTGCGCGGCGAGGCGAGCCACCGCCAAGGCCATGGCGGGCAGCGTCATGACGACGCAGTAGGCGGCCAACGTGACACCGATCAGGTGCCAGGCAAGATCGGCGTTGGCGAGCAGGCCGACCGCGGCGAGGTACGGCAGCATGGTGGCGACCTCCAGGGCGGCCGCTACGCCCGCGAGCTTCATCAGGCTCCCCGCGCTGCCGCTGCCCGACATGGTTCTGGACCGCCAGAGCTGGATCTTGCCGGGACTGCCGGCTCGCTGTGCGGCCCTGGCCTCCAGCCGATAGCTCAGCGCAATGATGAGGGCGCCGAGGATCAATTGCCCGATCCGCAGCGGCGCTGGCGGAATGTCGATGCCGCCAACCGCACTCAGTGCAGCATCCGCGCCGAGCACCAACAGGATTCCGACACCGAAGTAGAACACCGCGACCGTCGCGAGGTAGACCGCGATTCGCCCGGCCTGCAGCCGCCCTGGAGTCAACAACAGCCAGATCGGGATCAGCAGCGTGCCGAAACTGGTGCTGTCGACGAGCGCCAGTCCGATCAACACCGCAACAAGGGTGACGGTCATCGATGTCCTCCCGGTCCGACGTCTGTCCCATCGTGGTGCAGCCGATCCTGTGGCCGCGTCCGACTAAAGGAGGACCGGGGTGCGCACATCGACTGAAGTCCGTCCGAGTTCGCCGTCCAAGGTCGCTCGTTGGACTGTCCCGGTCGGCCGAGGGGTTCTTCGTCGAGGGTCGATGTCCTGAGGTGTTTCAGCGCTGAATTACGTTCGGCCACAACGGAAATACAGCGCACAACGAGGAGTCGACGGCGCCGATCGAACACTGGTCTCGGCGATGTACATCGCCAAAGGCAAGAAGATCGACGACACCGAGCTGGTGGACTACGGCGGGCCCCTGATGCAGTGGCACGTCCACGACAACCTCTGCTGGAAGACCGGCGCCGACGGTCCTCAGGTCGCCGGTGTCACCGACCCCCAGGGCAACTGCCCGCCCAACTCGATCAACCCCGGCGCGGGCAATCCGATGGTCCATGTCTGGATCACCGCCAACCAGTGCGGACCGTTCGCGGCCCTGGAAGGCCACGGCGCAGGGCAGGCGGCCACCACCGTGGACGGCCGCCGCACCGACACCTGCTCCCACGATCACACCGGCGGGCACCGCTGAGCGGCCCCGCGCCCTGGCGTGAACTCGTATACAGCCCGTTCCTCCCGAAAAGGCCAGCGCTGCTACGGAACTCACCCGATCAACGAATGACTAGCTGTCGGCGTCGCCTGCAGCGGGAGCACCACAGAACTCCAACAATTGGGGGCCAGTTCACCGATACGTCCGGGTCCCGGGTGCGTTACTTGGACGGGGTGAACGGGGCGTTCACTGTGGAGAAGTACTGAACGAACGCGGCAACTACCACAGGTGCGCCGACCAAGATCGCTCCGGCGAGAACACCGATCGGGGCGAACGCCGCGGCGCCGATCAAGCAGCCCGCCAACGGACCGGCTCCGAGCAGGGTAGCCAGCGGGCTGGTCAACGTGGCGCCGGCCGCCCCGCCGAGCAGGCACCCCAAGGTTCCGGATCCCACGGCACCGACGATCGCCCCGATCCCTCCGGCCATAATGACGGTGGAACTCAACCGATTCCATGCGGCGGTCTCACGGTCGTAGGGAGTCTTCCATGGTGCTTGGTCTTCGAAGGGCAGGGCGACCGGCTTGTAGTGCGCTCGGGTGGTGTCCAGTGACGGAGTGAGCCGTGCGGTGTTGCCGTCGATCTTCGCATCGATAGGAAAGGCGATGTCATCGACGGTGAATTCCAGCGGGACTCCGGCAAGGAGCTGACCGGATTTGGCGCGGATCTGGAACTGACCGTTGTCGACGATCAATGTGCCGGTATCGACGGTGATGACTGCGGCGTTCCCATCTTTGTAAGCGGTGTAGTTGACTCCCGGCGCGACGTCAACACTCACCGGTGGTGGCGGGGTAGGGTCTGCGTAGGCAGTCGTCGCGGCACCGGCCGTCGATAGCGCAATGCCAGCAGCTACCGCGATTTTCATTGTGACCATGATGGTCTTACCCTTCTTTCTGGCTGCCCCGGACAGATCGGGCACAGCAGGACTTTGTGTAGAGGTGGCTTCGATCCGACCAGGGAAGCGGAATCCGCTTCAGCGCCAGAGAACCCACAGACCGCTGAGACTGAGCAGGACGACGCTCGAGGCCAGAAAGGCTCCGGCGACGATGGCCGGCGTGGCCCACCCGGCGGCGAATCGCGCCATTCGAAGTGGTCGTGAGCGGCACTCGTGGACCGCGACTCCGGCGACTAGCATGCCGGCGAGCGCCGGGCCGACCAGAGCTGCGGAATCGGCCGGTGGAAGCCAGCGTAGGCAAGCGATCGCCACCCCGAGTATCGACAAATCGGTACGGACGAACGACAGCGAGGTGCGTTCGGGCTGGAGCCCGGTATCGGTCGAATGGCGAACGCCCACTCAGGAATTCACCACTTCGATGGCCAGGACGATGGCGCAGAGAGCGAGCACCCCAGCGACAACTGGTGCCATCACCGGTATCGGCAGGCGACGGCCGGCCCGCAATGCTCGTTCAGCGCCGATCCAGTGCACGAACGAGGCAATGGCGATCACGCCGCCGGTCACCAGAAGGAGAGTGGCCAGCACCGAACGAATCACCGAAGCAATCAGATCGCCGCCGAAGGCTTCCAGCCCGAGGCCGGATGCGACAAGCGCCGTGGCCGTCCGTGTCCAGGCGAGGTAGGTGCGTTCGTTCGCGAGCGTGAAACGCGGGTCGGGGTCCTCCCCGGAGCGCAACATTGTCCAGTTCGGCATCAGTCGGCCGGTCCCTTCGGAAAGTCGTCTTCGTTGCGCCGTGCCGGTCTTGGATCACAACGCATCCGAGTAGGCTCCCGCGTAGTCGCGCCGCAGCGACTTCTTGTCGAGCTTCCCGACGCTGGTGTGCGGCAAGGCATCCACGTAGAAGACGGCGTCGGGGAGTTGCCATTTGGCAAACGAACCCGCCAGCAGGGCGTGGATCTCCTCGATCGGCAGAGGCTCGCCGTCGACGGTGACCACGAGTGCGACCGGTCGCTCCTGCCATTTCGGATGCGCGACACCGACGACCGCGGCTTCGGCGACGCGCGGGTGACCGACGATCGCGTTCTCCATGTCGATCGAGGAAATCCACTCTCCGCCGCTCTTGATGACATCCTTGAGGCGGTCGGTCAGCTTGAGATAACCATTCGGTGAGATCACACCGAGGTCCCCGCTCCGCCAGTAGCCGTCGATGAACCCGTCCGAGGTGTCGTCGCGGCCGTGATAGCTCCCGGTGATCCACGGACCACGCAGCAGAATCTCGCCCTGACTCGTTCCGTCGTGTGGCAGATCGTTGCCGTCGGCGTCGACGACGCGGATGTCGACTCCGTTGATCGGAAGCCCTTGGCACCGCTTGAGATCCCAGTACTTCTCCTCGGAGAGCTTGCCCCGTAGAGAAAACTTGATTCCCTTGTTGAGCACGGCGGTCGCCGTGGCCTCGGTGGCTCCGTAGCCGTGGATGATGTCCGCGCCGGTGAGTTCGTGGAATCCGCGCATCAACGACATCGCGGGCTCGGTGGCACCCGACACCAGCCGGGCGCGACTGAAATCCGGCTTCAGGTCGAGCTTTTCGATGTAGTCGAGCATCGGCCCGAAGATGGCCGGCGCGCCGTTCGCGACGGTGACGTCCTCGGCGATCATCGCGTCGACCAACATCCCGACATCACCCGCCGCGTAGGCACCCGGCAACACGATCTTCGCCGCGCTGTAGACCGCGGACTGCGGGAGTCCCCAGCTCTGTGCGTGGAACATCGGCGTGATCATCATGACCGAGTCCTCTGCGTACATCCCGAGATTGGACGCCTGCGCCATGGTGTGCAGATAAATCCCCCGGTGGGAGTAGTACACCCCCTTGGGGCGACCCGTGGTGCCCGTTGTGTAGCAGGCACTGTAGGCCGAGCGCTCGTCGATCACGGGCCAGTCGTAGGTCGACGGTGCGGCCGCCAGCAATTCCTCGTAATAGCGCACGTTGGGCAGCGACGTGGTGATCTCGGGCGACGGCCGATCGGACATGACCACCCACATGCGCACGTCGGGTGCGTGCGGCGCGATCGCCTCGGCCACCGGCAGCAGCGACTCGTCGACGAGGACCACCGAGGCAGCGCTGTGCGCGGCGACATATCCCAGGTCTTCGGGGGCCAGCCGCAGGTTCATCTGGAGCATCACGGCCCCGAGGCCGGGGATCGCCCAGTACAACTCGAAGTGTCGTCTGCTGTTCCAGTCCAGGATGCCGACCACGTCGCCGGCGTCGACTCCCAACGCTCGCAACAGGTTTGCGCCTCGCTGTACGCGAGTGTAGGAGTCCGCGTAGGTGTAGCGGTTCCACTTCCCGTCGGCGTCCCGGAACACGATCTCCTGCTCGGGGTACGTTCGTGCCGAATGACGCAGCAGTGTTGTGGTGTTGAGTTGGTAGCTGTCGCCGTGGGTCGACATCAGTCCGGTGATGACGCTCATGCTGGTTCTTCTTTCTCAGGTCGACTCAGAACTCGGCTGCGGCCCGTGCCAAGCGCCGGGCATCTCGCTCCGGGTTCGCGAACAGCAGGACGCACACACCGGCGGCTACGAGTAGGCCGGCGCCGATCAGGAACACGGTGTGGTAGCCCGCCGCCGACCCGTGTGCCGCCTGCACCAGCCGTCCGGTGAGGAACGGCGCGACGACCCCCGCGGCTCCGAGGAATGCGAAGAGGACACCGAATACCTTGCCGCGCTGGGCGACCGGCGTTATCTGCGCCACCGCGGCGCTCGATGCGGCGTAGCTCGCCGCGAACAGGGCGAACGCGGGGAGCATGAGCGCGAGCTGCAACGGGCCGCTGGTGAACACGAATGCGATAAGGCAGGCGCCCGCGGCGACCACGGCCATCCCGGCCACACCGGCACGCGACCATCGGGTCGAGACTCCTCGCCCGATAAGGTGTCGGGAGATCACTCCCTGTCCGAAGATCGCCAGCGCCCCGACCCCGGCAACCGCGGCGATCAGGTTGCCGGTCGCGATGGTGCTGATTCCCCGGATCGCACCCAGGTATGTGGGCAGCCATGTCGTCAGGAGAGCGGTGACGAAGTAGCAGGCGAATCCCGCGAACGCGAAACACAGCCAGGTCGGTGCGGCGAATACCCGCCAGTACGAGCCGCTGGGTTCGGCGACCTCGAGGCCGCCGACGGGCGCGTCCACCGCCGGCGCCGAAGGTTTCGAATGCTCGGGATCGCCGTCGAAGGGACCTTCCCGACCGATGCACAGCCACAACAGCGCCCACGTGACACCGGCGATACCCATTACGCCGAAGCACCATCGCCACCCCCAGGTCTCCTGGACGAACGAGAGGAGCGGAGCGGCCACCACCAGCCCGATCCCCGACGACCCCAGCACGAGAGAACTGGGGATGTCGCGCTTCTCGTCCGGGAACCACTTCATCACCGCGTGCAGTGCCACGGGGGTGGCAGGTCCCTCGGCCAGACCGAGGACGACCCGCGACGTCACGAGCACCGTGAACGTTGCGGTGCCGAGCATCGGAAACTGCACGAGCGACCAGACGAGGGCCATCGCGAGCAGCATCCACCGGGTTTTGACGCGGTCGACGAGGATGCCGCCTGCAACCGTCCCGATCGCGAACAAGAAGAAGAACGAGCTGGCCGCGAAACCATATTGGGACGGTGTGAGTCCCAGGTCCGCCGTAAGTGTCCGGGCGGTGAGTCCCAGCACGGACTTGTCACCCCAGTTGACGATAACGAACAGGGCGAGCGCGGCGGTGATCAGCCAAGCTTTGCGGGTGGAGTACCCGGGTGGCTGTTGCGGTTCGGGCTCGGCAGCTATGGGCGAGGCCGCCGTCTCGTTGAGTGTCATGTACCTGTTCCTCCACGGGCGGGATGGACGTGCGGGGTAGTCGGTCCGGGGCACGACCGCACCCGGGGCATACGCATTCGAGATCGATTCAGGGAGAGCGAGATTCGGGGTTGAAAGATTCGGGTCAGGCAGGCGGCGTGTAAGTGGTTCGCAGCTGCAGACATGCCGCGAGCCCTTCGGGTCCCAGCTCGCGGCCGAGGCCACTTGCTTTGATCCCCCCGAACGGGGCGACGGGATCGAGCATGTAGTAGTTGATCCCGAAGGTCCCCGAGTCCACGGCATGAGCGATTTCGTGTGCCGCAGCTATGTCCGCGGTCCAGATCGTGCCTGCCAGGCCGTATTCGGTGTCATTCGCCATCCGTACCGCATCACCGACGGAGTCGTACGGCATCACCGACAGCACCGGCCCGAAGATTTCCTCCTGCGCGATCACGCTGCCAGGATCGACATCGGCGAACAGAGTCGGCTCGACGAACCACCCATGCTCGAGGTGCGCGGGACGCCCGCCACCGGCAACGAGACGCGCCCCGTCGGCGACGCCGCGCGCGATGTATTGCTCCACCCGCACCCTCTGGTTCCGCGAGACCATCGGCCCGACCTGCGTCGCCGGCAGGAGCGAATCGCCCACCCGGGCACCTTTGACCATGTCGGCCAAGAAGTCGACAACTTCGTCGTATCGGTTGCGTGGGGCCAGGATTCGGGTATTTGCGACGCATGTCTGGCCGTTGTTCAGGAGAGTGGCCTGGAACAGTCCCTCGGCGTGGAGTGTGAGGTCCGCGTCGTCGAGGATGATCGCGGCGGACTTGCCGCCCAGCTCCAGGGTCACCGGGCGCAGCAGTTCACCACAGCGAGCGCCGATTTCGCGGCCCACCGCTGTCGAACCGGTGAAGGACACCTTGTCCACACCCGGATGCGACACCAGGTAGCGACCTATGTCCGCGCCGCCCGGAACGATATTGACCACACCGGCCGGCACCCCTGCCTGCTCGACGGCCTCCGCGAACAGGTAGGTATCGAGTGTCGTCTCGGGGCTCGGCTTCAGCACGACCGCACACCCCGCCGCGAGTGCTGGGGCAACCTTGAACGAGGTCAGCAGGTTCGGGTAGTTCCACGGGATGATCGCACCCACCACTCCGATGGGAACCCGGCGTACATGTGCCGCGCCGCCGAGCAACCCCGGGCGCAATTCCTCGAACTCTGTGTTCCGCGCGAGGTCGGCGTAGTACCGGTACACGGCCACGGGAAGCGCGGCCTCGATGGCCAGGGCGGTGGAGATCGGCATCCCGTTCTGCTGCGCCACGCGCGTGGCGATCTCCTCGCCCCGGGCCTCGAGTTCGCTCGCGATCCGGTCGAGCACCGAGGCACGCTGCTCAGGTAACCAGCTGCTCCACCCGCGCGGGTCGACGAGGGTGCGACCTGCGGCAGTGACAGCGGCGTCGACGTCCTCCTCGGCGGCTGCGGGGACGGATCCGATGATCTGCTCCGTCGTCGCCGAGCGGACGACAATCGAGTTCGCCGACGATGGTGCGGTCTGGACGCCCCCGATGAACAGGGTGCGATATTCGAGCATGGTGGCTTCTCCGGACTATTCGATGGGTTCCGATGGCATGGACTGATCGCCCCGCTCAACGGCGGCGCTGTCGCTTGTCAGAACGGCTGGTCGCCGACGACAGTGACCCGCTCCATGACGCGACGCTGCGGGTAGTAGTCGTTGATCGCGTAATGCTGGGTGGCACGGTTGTCCCAGATCGCTACCGATCCCGGCTCCCAGCGGAACCTGACCTGGTACTCGGGCACACGCGCCTGAAACATCAGGTAGTCCAGCAGCCTGTCCCCCTCGTCGCGGGGCAGCTCGACGATCTCGCTGGTGAACGGCTCGTTGACATAGAGCAGCTTGCGTCCCGTTTCCGGGTGGGTGCGGACCACGGGATGTGCCGTCGGCGGGTGCAGTTTCTCCATCGCTTCGACGTGTTCCGGTTCCATCGCCAGCCCCCACGACTTGGTGAAGGTGTGCGTCGCCATGAGGCCGTCGATCCGCGCTTTCACGGACTCGGGGAGGTTGTCGTAGGCCGCGTACATATCCGCCCACATCGTCTCGCCACCCGTGGCCGGCACCTCGATCGCACGCAGGATCGACGCCATCGAGGGGTCACGACGGAACGAGGTATCGCTGTGCCAGGTGTTCTCCTGACCCACCGCCGTGGCGTTCTTCGCCAGCCGCGAGATCTCCTGTACGTCGCCGTTGGGGAAGAAGTCGTTGACCTCGACGTTGCCCCACCTCTTCGCCAACGAGATGTGCTCGGGCCCATTCAGCGGCTGATCGCGAAAGAACAGAACCTTCCACTCCAGCAGTGCGCGATGGAGTTCGGCGTGTAGTGCGTCGTCGACTTGCCGGAGGTCGATGCCCTCGATATAGGCCCCGATCAAGGGCGTCGCCGGCCGCAGCGAGAACAACTCGTAGCTCGCGGACTGTGGCGCGGATTCCGACTGTCTGTGCATGTCACGTGCGCCGAAGTGGAGGCGCGGATAGCCATCCGCACCGACGTTGGGGATTCGGATGAAGGGGCTTTTCGTAGTGGTCGATTCCATGAGGAAAGTGTGCTGCCGATCACAAGACGATCGAATGTAAATAACCCCAAAGTTTGACCAGGCGAATGTGCTACCGCACAATTCGGCGATGATCCACTACGGCTCCCTGTTGGACGACGATCGAGAACCGACCCCGGGCGTCACCGACATTTTGGATGGGATCAGCAGCCGCATTGCCGTTCTCGCCCAACGAACCGCTCATACGAACGTGACCACGCAGAACCTGCCCAGGGAAGTCCGCGACTCCGAACTCCCATCCATGGGACAGCGCTACTTTCCGCTCGTTCTTCGTAGCCTGCGCCAGGGACGTCCCCCTGGCAACGACGATCTCCGCGAGCTGCGCTCACGAGCTGCCCAGCGTGCCCGCGAGGGCGTGCCCCTTCCGTTGTTGCTGCACCTATGGCAGAAGGGCTTCCAGGAATTCTTCGCCGAGTGCCGCCGACTCGCCTCGACCGTCGACGCGGCGCCGGAGGCACTCGGCTGCATCGGATCCATGATCCTACGCCTGCAAGAGATCTTCACGGCCGAACTCGTGGATGCCTACCAGCATGAGCAGGCCATCCTGTCGAGCGAACAGACAGGCGCGAGCCAGCTTGTCGCTCGCCTTCTGCTGCTCGACCAAGACGCGAGAGCCGACGCCGAGCGGCTCGGCGTGCTGCTCGCCGAGCGCTACCACGTGCTGGCGCTCAGATTCGGATCCACCCCCGACGAACTCGCATCCGAAAACAGCAGCCGGGCGGTCGCGGGACGGCGCAAGCTCCACCGGATGCTGCGGCTTCTCATACCCGGCGGCGGGCCGGCGGTTCTGCCGCATCTCGACCGCACCGGCGGTCACGTCCTGATCCCGTGCACCGACACGACGACAGCGGCGAGCGTGGATCACACCACCAGGCTGATCGCCGCGATGCAGTCGGCGGCGGGTGCGCCCGTGATCGCTGCGATCGTCGAACAGGCGCGTGTCGGAATGCTCCACGATGCGGTGGAGGAGGCCGACGATGTCCTGCGACTCTCCCTCGCGTTGAATCGCTCCCCTGGCCTCTATCGCCTTGCCGATGTCGCGGTGGCCTACCAACTCAGTCGCCCCGGTACTGCGGCGGAGCAGCTGCGGGAATCACTCGCGACGGTGCGCAGCCAGCCCGAGCTGATGCATACGCTGCAGGCCTACCTCGATTGCGATCTAGACCGCCAACGCACCGCGCGGAAGCTGGCCATCCACCCCAACACAGTCAACAACCGGCTCAACCGGGTAGCGGAAGTATCGCCGCACAACCCGTTCACCGTCAACGGGATAACCGCACTGCACGCCGCGCTCACCGCACAGAAGCTCGACGATGCCATCCAGTTAGCCCCGCCGCGGCAACAATACGTCACCGCGCAGGCGGTGGCGCGGAATCGAGACTCCAACCCGAACGGAAAGACTTCCGCCGGGTAAAAATCGGCCATCCTGGCGAGATTCGCACGCCGCGTGACCTACCTTCCGAAGAATCTGATACAAACCAGAATGCAAACCGTGGGGTTTCCGTATGGTGTCGCATTGGATCGAGATGCTGCAGTGAAGCGGATAATCGTTGCCATCAGCGACATTTCAGCAACACGTCCGGAACTGATCCCGGTGACGCGCGATACTCCGCCGATTGGACGATGCCGGGCGTGGAGTGCCGATCCCGTGGCGCATTTTCATGGGTCAGCTTGCCATATTGCCGGCGAGTGTCGACCACTGGAATCTCGCTATTGTAGGCAGTAGCTATGTCGTCGAGGATGAGCCCGGAACATCCAAGATCATAGGAAATCCTGATCCCTCGTCGTGGCTCGACAATTGATTCGAGTCGGCATCGATACGGCCGAGGCGAATTTGTGCTTGTGAACCACCGACTCCACCCGAACCTGTCCGGCAGACACGGTATTTCTTCCGTGTACAGCGGGGTGACTGCGACGGTGGAGAACGGCGACGGCGGTCCGATGGCTGCGTCGTCCGCAATCGCCCCACAGCCGAAGCATCGCGATTCCGGCGGAAATCTGCAGTTCACGGCGGGTAGGCGTGGTCGCTGAAAGAATCTCGCCCCGGCTTTCGCGCGGGCCGCGGGGAATCACGGTGTGCTACAGCTGAACTGATCTCCCACGAGGCACAGGCGCATCCGAACTGCCAGGCCAGGGCGCCCCTGCCCACAGCGTGCGCGGAAGGATATCAACCGGCCATTAGCTCAAGCGTGCGCCGTTTTGCCGCCGTCGATGACCAGCTGCGCCCCGGTCATGTAAGGATGTTCGCCGGAGGCCAGGGTGAGTGCGAACGATGCGATCTCCTCAGGTGTGGCGAGCCTGCCGAGGCCAGGCACATTCGTTTTCGCCCACTGTTTCATCGCCACCCGGTAGGCGTCGTCGGGGAGGTTGCCGATGGGGCTGGCATTGCGCACCAATTCGGTATCAGTGGTGCCGGGAACGATTGCGTTGATGCGAATTCCGTCACCGGCGTAGTCGAGGGCGGCCGATTGCACCAGGCCGACCAGGCCGCGCTTGCTCGCGGTGTAAGCGGTTCGACCAGCGTCAGTGGCAAGGGCGTTCGAGGATGAGGTCACCACGATCGTGCCGCCGCCAGCACGGATCATATGCGGCAGTTCGTATTTCATCGCCAGGAAACAGCCGCGCAGGTTGGTGTGCAGCACCCGGTCGAATTCCTCGATGCTGTATTCGTGCAGCTTCTTCTGGATGGTGATGCCGGCGTTGTTGAAGGCGACGTGCAGGCCGCCGTACTTGTCGACGGCGGCGTCGACGAACTTACGGACGTCGTCCTCCACGAGCACATCGGCGTGGAAGTAGGTGGCTTCGCCGCCGGCGGCACGGATATCGCGCTCCACCCCGTGTCCGCGCTCGACCCTGCGGCCACTGAACGCCACCCGGGCGCCCTCGGCCGCAAACAGTTTCGCCGCGGCGGCGCCGATGCCGGAGGTGGCGCCGGTGATCACCACGACCTGGTTCTCGAAGCGGCGCCGGCCCGCCGGCTGGAATCGGGGTGGATTGGAGTCGGTACCCAGCGCCACACCGGTGGCCAGTCCGGCGGCGCCGGCTGCGATACCGGTGGCGGCCACGGCGCCGAGCAGTTTTCGGCGACTCGGCCTAGCGGTGGAGGTGTCGGGAGTGGTGGCATCGTCGGTCATGGGTTCACTCTCGCGAGTTCCGGTGCGCGACTGATCGAACCGTGGGCCCGTTCCGGTGGCCTCCCGAACGAGGCGCCTCCTCCGCTGGTAGGAGACCAGCGGCAGCGGTGTAGCTTCCTCGGCACCAGCGGCACGATCCGCCGAGCCGACAGGACCCGTCTGCAAGCCGACTACAACAGGGCCAGGCGCGTCATCAAAGCCATCGACGCCGCCGCAAGACTCACCGCGCAACACGAAGAGATCCAGCGGCTCCGCACGGTCGCCGATCCGAAAACAAACGTCACCCACCTCCCACCGACGCGGCAGAAGTTGATCGGACCGTGCTAACCGATCGCGGCGGTCGCGGCGCCATCCGGGCTCGGCCGCGTCGAGTTGCCACCAATAGCCTGCGTCGTCATGAAGCGAGGGTTCCCACCGGTGGCTTCATACAGAGCCTTCGCAGCAGCGAGTTTTCGGGTCGCATAGGTCGGTCAAGTTGGTCGGCTAGTTTTTGCCAGTGCTGACAGTTTTGCCGAGCGAGTGCGGCGATAGTGGGGGCGCAGTGGCCGGGAATACTACGAACGACCGTCTCCCATTCGGTGTCGTCGGGAATCTCTAACCAGCGCAACAGTTTCCGCCCAGTTTCAGTGAAGCGTAACGATGGGTCTTTGCGTAATCGCCGTAACACCTCGGCGGTGTCCACCCGCTGCGCAGCGGGGATCGGAACCATGTTCGTTGCGGTTTTGCCGTCGGGTCCGGATGCGGGGGGCGAGTTGGTGGTAACCCCGCGAGGTGCGATCGGTTCCTCGCCGTAACGCAGTCGTTTGCGTACATCCTTGGCCGTAGTGACCGAGATGCCGGCGGCCAGAGCCACCTTCCGTGTCGAGACGTTCGGGTCGGCAGCAAACAGTTCGGCAGCACGTTGTCGTCCCTGCCGTCCAGCGGAGCGATGTAGCACGCCATTGCGCGCTATCCTGCCGGTCGACTGTGGAATTTCCACAGTCGACCGGCTGCGAATCGCGGAAACGGTCTTGGGCGATACTCCAGCGATGGCGGCAATCGCCCGGTCCGACCACTCTGGATACGACGACAGGATCCGGAGCGCGGCGGCCTTCCGGTCAGCAAGCGACAACGGCAATCCGTGTGTCGTATTCAGTTTCACCGCCAGCGTGCCACAGCAGCATCCAGTCCGTAACCTGCGATGACGTCCGACAGACTGATCCGGTGCCCCGACTCACAGTCGTGGTAACTATGCTGTGGGTCATACAATCCCCAGAGACGGAAACTGCGACCGAGGACAAGGTTCGGTATCGCAGATTACCTCTGAGCGACAGTCATGGCGGTCTGATCGCGCGGCAGTTGCCGACATGCGAACCAAGTCGGATCGGCCTATGTAGCATCGCGAGTGGCAGCAGTTCCGAGTGGTGCACCGATCTATCCCCTCCATACGGCTCAGATCGGTGC
>NZ_JBSGEQ010000053.1:0-47155 GCF_053602975.1 Nocardia sp. NPDC004278 | reverse complement strand
TTCGGACACGACAGTTGTTGTCGTGCAGTGGTTTTCAGTGATTCATCCGGAGTTCGCGTTTGAGAATCTTGCCGGTGGCCGTCATCGGCAGCGTGGGAACGAATTCGATGTGGCGGGGGTATTTGTAGGCCGCCAACTGTTGTCTGGCCCATCCGATGAGCGCGTCCTCGGTCGGTGCGGTTCCCGGGGCCGCGATGATGTACGCCTTGATTTCCTCGCCGTGACTCTCATGTGGGATGCCGACCACCGCGGCGAGCGACACCGCCTCATGGGTCATGAGGATTTCTTCGATTTCCCGGGGATAGACGTTGAGACCACCGCGCACGATCATGTCCTTGGCGCGGTCGACGATGTAGTAGTAGCCATCGGTATCGCGCTGGGCCAGGTCACCGGTGCGGAACCAGCCGTCGCGCATGACCTCGGCGGTGGCGTCGGGCCTGTTGTGATAGCCCTTCATGACATTGTGGCCGCGGATGGCGATCTCACCGACGGCATCGTTGCCGGTGACGGTGTTCCAGTCCTCATCGACGAGTCGGACCTGCACTCCCCAGACCGGACGGCCGATCGACCCCGGGCGCGGCTCGTGATCGGAGTCGGCGAACAAGGCCAGCGGTGAGGTTTCCGACAACCCATAGCCTTCGGCGATGTCCACACCGAACCGCTGCCGGAAGCGGGTCAGAATCTCGACCGGTAGCGCGGCGCCGCCGGAAACGGCCAACCGAAGGTGCTCGTGCATGGGGTGGAGTTCGACGCTGTCGTCGAGGGCCTGCAGCAGCCCCCAGTACATGGTCGGCACACCGGCGAACAGGGTGATCCGTTCGCTGTAAAGCAACGTCAGTGTGGTGGCGGCGTCGAAACGCGATTGCAGGACCAGGGTTGCGGCGACGGAGAACCCCGCATTCATGTTCACCGTCTGCCCGAAGGAGTGGAACAGCGGCAGCACCACCAGGTGCCGGTCGTGCCGTGCCGGGCTGTTGTCGAACTGCCGGTTGGCGGTGAATGCGTTCAACAGCATGTTCGCGTGGGTCAGTTCGGCACCCTTGGGTGTGCCGGTGGTGCCGGAGGTGTAGAGAATCACCGCTGTGTCACCGGATTCGCGCAAGCGGGCGTCGAATTCGGTGGGCTGCGCCCGCACGGCGGTGGACAGGTCGCCGGCGATCTGGCCGGACTGCGGGGCAAGTGAGTCGATGATGAACAGGTGACGGCAGCTCGGTGCCCGGTCGAAACCGGCGCGGGCGTAGTCGCCGATCGGCAGCTCGGGGGTGCCCTGGTAGCAGAAATAGGCTTTGGCGCCGGAATCATCGAGATGGTAGGCGATTTCGCGGTCCTTGAGCAGGACGTTGAGCGGGACCACCACGGCACCCGCCTTCAGGATGCCGTAGTAGATGATCGGGAACCAGGCCAGATTCGGGCACGATAGCGCGACCTTGTCACCCGGCTGGATGTCGTGGGCGACGAGCAGGTGGGCGACCTGGTTGGCGACGGCGTCGACTTGGGCGTAGGTCAGCGTGTCATCGCCGGCGACAATCGCGTCGTGATGCGGATTGTTTCGGGCTGTATCTTCCAGCAGCACAGACAGATTGAGCATGGAGGGACCTCGATCGGGGGTGTCGGTGAGCATGACGGCCGTCTGGTCGGCCGGGCGAGCGTGTTGCGCTCAGGCGGTTGTGAGCTGGGCGTCGAGCCTGGCCAGACGGCGTAATCCGGCCGGGTAGGCACGGCGGCCGAGGCCCAGCGCAATGAGGGCGCCGAGGTAGGTCAATGGGACCAGTCGCAAGGCGTTGGCCAGTCCGTAGCGGTCGGCGAGGAAGCCGACCACGAGCGGGCCGAGTGCGAGCCCGAATATGTTGTTGGCCAAGGTAACCGTTGCGAATGCGGTGGCACGCAAGCTGGCGTGGGTAAGGCTGGCCACCATCGAGGACGTGGCTCCGGCCGAACCGGCGGCAGTCAATGCCCCCAACCCTAGGACGATCAGCTGAGCAGTGCCGGTGTCGAGACTGAATGCGACGGTCAGCAGGATCAGCGAGATCGTGCAGTAGACCAGTGCACTGTTCCACTGGCGGGCCGGATCGGTGCGACCGATCCGGTCAGTGATGATGCCGCACACGATCATTCCGGTGCCGATGAGCAGCACGTATATCGCGGCCACCAGCCCGGCGCGGTCCGAGGGCATCGAGTAGGAGCGGTTGAAGAAGCTGGGCAGCCAGGCCATCAGCACGCCCCGACGAACAACTGCAGTCCGCCGCCAACGTAGGCACACCACACCGACACCGACGAGAACAGGCTCGACAACGGCGCACGAGCACTGTTGTGCGGTGCCGAACCCGGGTCCGTCGCCGGTGCCTCAGCGACTTGGTGGCGGCTCAGGACGGATTCGGTGACCAGAACTCGGAACGCGGCCACCAGCAGCAGGCCCACCGCGGCCATGACGGCGAAGGTCCACCGCCAGCCGATGTGTGCGGAGACGACACCGCCCAGTGCGACACCCAGGACCGAACCGAAGGAGCCGCCGGCGAGGAACGCTCCACTGAGCGAGGCCCGCAAGCGGGGTGCGAACACGGATAACATCACCGCGGCTCCGACACTGCCGTATGCGGCTTCGCCGACTCCGACCAAGAAACGCGCGCCGAGCATCTGGCCGTAGCCGGTGGCCAGCGCACAGACCAGGGTGGCCAGGCTCCAGACGGTCGCCATGACCAGCATGCTGCGCACACGGCCCCACCGGTCGGCCGCCAGCGACAGCGGAAATGCCAACAGGCCCACCATCAACGCCACGACACTGCTCAGCGAGCCCAACTGCGAATCCGACAGCCCCCACTCGGATTTCAGCAGCGGAAACACCGCCGACAGCACCTGGCGGGACATGTAGTCCGACACCATCAACCCGAAGGTCAACCCGAACACTATCCACGGAAAGATCCGGGAACGAGCGCTCGAGGCCGCGGGTGTATCTGCGGAAGGGTCGGTGGGGGTGGTATGGAGATCCATGGCGCTTCCTCGAGCCTGGTGGAACTGGCGTACCGGCCCCGGGCCGGTACGAACGATGACGAATGCAGCGAGCGGGCAGCGCGCGAGCCGACGCGCTGCCCGGCGCGATTACGCGTGGTGGAGGAATCCGACCTGACCGGTTTTGCGGTTGGGCGGGAATCCGATCTTCGCCAACGCCTCGTCGGTGTCGGCGTATACCTCGTCGAACAGGTAGATGTTGCGTGCTTCCTTGCACGAAGCCACGCCCCGGCCCAGCTCGTCGGCAATCCGGACCATCTGCTCCACCTGCTCCACCGAGGTGCGCCGCTCACCCTTGCGGCCCCACAGGTTGTCCTCGATGCCGACCCGCACATGCTGGCCCAGCGCGATCGCGATCGTGCACATCGGCGTCACGTTGCGCATGATCGTCTCGATCGTCAGCACCGAACCGTCGGGAGTCCGCCGGATGAACTCGAGCAGGTCCGCCGGATGCAGGCCCGCCGCACCACCGCCGATGGCGACGTAGTTCAGCACCAGCGGGCCGGTGTAGATGCCGCGGCGGATCAACCGCTCCACGGTTTCGAGCTGATGGATCGAGCCGAGCATGAAATGCGGCTGGATACCGGCGGCGGTCAGCCGCCGCAGGTGCTCGATGTAGAAGTCGGGACCGGCTTCGATCACCATGTCGCGGTATGCCTTGTGCAGCACGGGGTTCTGCAGCGACGTACCCGCGATGTCGTCCTCGGTCAGCAACTCGACGATGTTCATCTGGCTGGTGTTGATGGCGATGGTGACCTGATCCGGTTTGGGATCGAGATCGGCCAGCATATGACGGGTGTCGTAGTCCAGCCACTTCGCCTTGTCGGCACCTTCCGGCGGCGCGAACGAGATCGACCCGCCGACCTGCAGGATCATCTCCGGCACCGCTTCGCGGAGCCGGGCGAGCATCTCGTTGAACAGCTCCAATCGCTTCGAACCGTGACCATCGGCCTCGCGCACGTGCACATGCAGCACCTGCGCGCCCGCGTTGTAGCAGTCCACCGCCTTCTGGATCTGCTCGTCCATCGTCACCGGAATGTCATCGGAATCCCCCGGCAAGAACTCCGGACCGTACGGGGCCACCTGAATAACAAGCTTTTCCTGATTCTCCGGTAGCAGCGAATCGTCGAGAAAATGCATGATCGTCCTTTCTGGATTCTGATCGAATTCGGTTGTGCGGAGCGGTTTTCTACCGCTGCTCCGCGCGGCGACGCTCGAACGCGTCGAACTCTTCGGCAAGAACCGGCACACCGACATTGCATGCATGAATGCCCAGCACACTGGTCAGCTCGAGCACCGCGAGAATCTCCTCACGGGAGACCCCGAGCTCGAGGGCGGCGCGGATATGTCGGCGTACTCCCGGGGAGTACATATGAGTGCACGCGGCGTCGACCGCGATGCTCAACAACTCGACGAACTGGGGAGTCAGAACGCCGCGGCGAATCGGGAGAGTACCCATCGACATGAACTGCTCGGTCCATTCCGGATCCCACTCGAACAGCTTGTCCCACAACGGGTTCCAACTATTCCCGGCATGCATGGCATCGACGGTCGGCGTGGACGGGGACGGCGGTGCGGACTCGATTGTCACGGCGGCTCCTGTGATGCGCGGAATGTGATAGCGGTCACGGTATGCGCATCAAATCGGATATGCTTGACTGTGCGGGTCAATCTGATTGACGATCTGGGACATGCAGAAGGGGTGTGGACATGGCGACGATGGTTCGCAGTGCCGTGCTGTCCGGCTATGTCGATCTGGCCTTATCGCTCGGGCTGGATCCGATGCTGCTGCTGCGCTCGGTCGGGATAGGTCCCGCGGGACTGGCCGCCAGCGACACCTGGCTGCCCGGCGAAGCAGTCGACCAACTCCTGGAACGCTCGGCAGCGGAAACGGACTGCATCGACTTCGGGCTACGGCTCGCGCAGCGACGTGGCCTGTCCAACCTCGGTCCGGTCGCCCTGGTCGCCCGCGAAGAGCCCGATATCCGCAGCGCGCTACACATCGTGGTCCGCTATGTCAGCCTGCACAACGAAGCGCTCCGCACCCGGCTGACCGAAACCAACAGCCTGACCACCATCCACATCCAAGCGGCACCGCAGATCTCGATGGGCCGGCAATCGGTAGAACTCGCGATCGGCGCGACCTGCCAGATCCTGCGCGAATTCCTCGGCCACGCCTGGCACCCGGTATCGGCCTGCTTCACCCACGCGGCGCCGACCGACCCCGACACCCACCTCCGGATTCTCGGTCCGTCAATAGAATTCGACCAGGACTTCGATGGCATCGTCTGTTATTCCCGCGACCTCGACGCCCCGAATCCACTCGCCCACCCTGTGCTTCGCCCCTACGCCCGCGAATACCTCAAAACACTGGCCCCGTCGGGCGAATCCACCGCCGACCAGGTGCGCGCCATCATCGAATCGCTACTCCCGACCCAACACTGCTCGGCCACCACTGTCGCCCAAAAGCTCGGCATGGACCGCCGCACCCTGCATCGACACCTCATCCGCACCGGGGAAACCTTCACCGGCATCCTCGACACCACCCGCCTCGACCTGGCCCGCCGCTACCTCACCCAGCGCGACCGCACACTCACCGACATCGCAACCGAACTCGGATTCTCCGAACTCAGCGCCTTCTCCCGATGGTTCCGCCACCACACCGGCACCAGCCCCAGCCGATCCAGAGACCAATAACCCGCACCGGGGCAGTCGATCCAAACCCGACGCCACCATGCAGTGGGTGCGCGGCGATTTCAGCTGCTCGCGCAGTTCAACCGGACCAACCCGGCCGCTGGCCAACTTCCCGTACCAGCCCCGGAAAACACCTTCGGTGGCGGTCGGCTGCCGGTGGCAGCACGACGCCTCGGTGTGTGCAGTGAGTATTGCTGTCGGCGTGGCCTTTTCGGGACGACTACGTGCCATCGCCATCGGTATCGGCCCACAGCCCGTGAATGTCACGTTCCCCAGCGCAGGCGACTCCGATGACCACTCGACCTCGCGTCAAAGTCTTTGAACGACAACGACGGTAAGAATACATCGCATCTGTCGGCGTTCACGCGAAGTCGGCGGTGAGAGAGGCGGACCAGCATCCTCACCGCCGACAGCGATGCGCGGCTAGGCGATCCAAGCGCCGGTCATCGCCTGTACGGCCGAACCGTCGAAATCGGCGAGCTTCATCCCGACGAAAGCGCGCGCGGTGTCCGAAGTAAGCGTTCGGAACGCGGGCCGCTCACAGGCCAGCAGCTCGACCATCTGCGTCGCCACGTCTTGCGGAGTCTGTGCGTTTGCGAAGGCACCGCGGGCGCGGTCCAGATAGGCCGACAGCGCGGGCGCATACGGACCCACCTGTTCCAGCACAGCGTCACGGCCAGCCACATTGTTGACGAATTCGCTGGCCACCGCTCCCGGCTCGACCACGCTGACGGCCACACCGACTCGCGCCGCCACCGGCGCCAGCGACTCCATGAAGCCTTCGACGGCGAACTTGGCCGCGCAGTAGGCCTCGTTGAACGGCTGGCCCACCACACCGCCCACGCTGGTGACGGTCACCACGCGTCCTTCGCTCGCGCGGAGCAGGGGCAGTGCCGCCTTGGTGACCTGCAGGACGCCGAAGAAGTTGACCTCCATGACGGCGCGCACGTCGTCGATGCTCTCCTGCTCCAGCGTGCCCAGACGACCGGAGCCGGCATTGTTGACCAGCGCGTCGAGGCGGTCGAGCCCGGCCAGGCAGGCCGCGACCGAGCCAGGGTCGGTCACATCCAGCTCCTGGATCTCGACGCTCACACCGGCCGTCTCCGCAGCCGCGCGCAGCGCGTCCGCCTTGGCCGTGTCGCGCATGGTGGCAATGACCTGCCAGCCATTCTCTGCGGCGGCGATAGCGGTGGCCAGGCCGATGCCAGAGGAGGTGCCGGTGATCAGGACGGTCTTGGGGCTCATCTTCGTAAATCCCTCGCTTGCTTATGTTGCATAACTATTATGATTCATAACTATGTATGGTGACATTACGCGTTGTCAAGCATCTTGGTAGATATGGTTTCTATGTCGAACACTTCGGATGAGCTGGCCAGCGAGGTCCTGGGCCTCTTCGCGGCCATCACTCGCCGCTATGCACAAGAATCCGAGGCTGCGGCCAACGCCCATGAATTGACCCCGCTCCAGGTCAAGGCGCTGCTCGCGGCCGAAGACCCCGTCCCGATGCGCCGCATCGCTGCTCGCCTGCACGCCGAGCCCTCCAACGTCACCACGATCATCGACCGCCTGGAATCCCGCGGCCTGGTCGAACGCCGCCCGAACCCGGGCGATCGTCGCATCAAACTCGTCGCCGCCACCCCCGCTGGTCGCGCCGCCGCCGCCGACCTCCGCACTCGCATGCCCTTCGCCGCAGACCCATTGGTCCGACTCACCACCGAGCAGCGCGAATCCTTGCGCAAGCTACTGCAACTGATCTTGGAGGAATGACACAACACGCACCCCGGCTGACGAGGTTCGACGTATCCGCTTGTCAGCTCTCGCCGGACAGGGTCGTTGCGATCTGCTCGATCGCCTACCTCGGCCGATGTGGGTTCCGGTCGTAATAACAGCTTTCGAGGCTGTGGCCGCGCCTCGGCGATCCGGCCGCATGTGCATGCTCCAGCGGCCAGCCGTCGAAGCCCGAAATTGGGGGTTATCCCGGTCCCACCGGCCACACTGCTGGGGGTTGCGGCCCTGGACATCCCCGAGGATCTGGTCGAGATCGAAGCACCAGCATCCTGGATTGACCGGATGGCCTCGGCCCGACCTGACGCCGGGTCGCACGGCCATCCGGATTCGGAGCGGGTCATTGCTGATTCAGGTTGACTCCTGTGCCGACCGACCTGCCCGGCGCGCCGATCGGGGCCGGGCAGCAAGGCAGACAAGGAATTTCGTCGGCGCCATGGGACTACGACGCGGCAACGCGGGTGTTCGACCGAATTCGAGGCGATCGTGCCGGCACAGCCGCTGCCGGGCCGCCGCTCGGCCCGGTCGTGGTCAGGGGGTCAGTAGGGTGTTCACTTCGTCGGCGAACAGTAAAGCGGGATCGAACTCCATGCCGGTGAAGTGGCCCGCGAGTTCGAGCGAGAGAACGCCGTGGAGGCGGGTCCAAAAAGATATGGCACGGTGCAGCGTCGCGGCCGGCACCGCATGGCCGTCGGCCCATCGGCGGTGGTTCTCGAGGTGGGCGTCGAAAGGCGTCGACTGCTCCGCCGGGGACAGCGCGGAGAATGCCTCGATCAGCACCGTCATGATTTCGGATGAGATCTCGGTGGTGTCCTCGGGTGCGTGGTAGCCGGGGACAGGTGTGCCGTAGATCAGGAAGTACCGCTGCGGGTCCCGCAAGGCCCATTCCCGCACGGTGCAGGCCAGCCCGGCCACGTCGGCACCGGAGTCGAACGTGGCGCGCAGAGCGTCGGCAAGGCTTCGGTAGGCGTCGCGGATGAGTGCGGTGATCAACTCGTCGCGACTGGCGAAGTACCGGTAGAGGGCGGGGCCGCTCATACCCACGCGTTTGGCAATCGCATTGAGCGACAAGCCGGATACGCCCGCCGTGGCGATTTGCGCCCAAGCGTGCTGCTTGATTTCGTCGCACACCTGAGTTCGATAGCGCTCCCGCGAACCGGTCCCAGCCGCTCCCATCAACCGCCTCCTGTCAGGCTCCGCAGCATCTTCGAGTTAGACCTTATCACTTTATTTATTGACACTCACACCTCTTGGTTATAGCTTCTAACTAAATCGAGTGGCCCTAACTCGAGGGAAGTCGGCCCGAGACCCGAACGAGGAGACAACCATGTCCAACACCCAACAAACCCCCCGCCGCCGAGCCGGTGCGCGCACTGCCCTGTTCCTGATCCCACTGGCCGCCGCGGTCGCACTGACCTCCGTCGCCGCGTGCAGCAGCGGCAACAACGACACACGCACTGGCAGCACCAGTCAGGCCGCAACGACCGGGGACCTCACTCACCCGGCTTCGCTGACCTGCCAAGGGGCGGGCATCGATGACGCCGCGCGGATCCGGTACCGGACCGAGGCCCTTATCAAGGCCCCGCTGAGCACCATCTGGGAATTGCAGAGCGACGTGGAACGCTGGCCCTCGTGGCAGCAGCCCGTCACCAGCATGAAGCGTCTAGACCAGGGACCACTGCGGGCGGGCTCGCAGTTTCGGTGGACAACTCCGGTGCCCGCCAGCCCCACCACCCCTGCCACCACCCTGACCATCACTTCCTCCGTCCAGCAAATGCAGCAGAGCAATTGCATCCGCTGGAGCGGACCCGCCATCGGCGACGGACTGCGCATCGACAACGGCATCCACGTCTGGAACTTCACCGAAGTCGACGGCGGTGTGCTGGTGCGCACCGAAGAGAACTGGACCGGCGCACAGGTCGAAGCCGACATACCCACCTCCACCGCCTTCCTCGGAGCAGGCCTCGAAGCCTGGTTGAAAGACCTCAAGGCCACCGCCGAAGCCCACCCCTGAGGCCATTTCAGATGGATCCGGCAGACCAGGAGGCACCTGATCTGCCGGATCCGATACGAGCCGCAGCTTCGGCCACCGCTGCCCGGCCGGTGCGGCAGGGATGTGTCGAATTCGGCTGCCCCACCGGGCTACAGCGACAGGTCGCGCTCGCGGAGCACAAGCCGCAGGTGACCGTTGTGCAGCCAGGTGCGGCGCCATGTCGGAGATGTATCGCCGCCGAAAAGCTCGAGGCCGACTGCGGCGGCGGAGAGTGGCAGCTATCGACTATCGAGTACCGAGGATGTCGGACGCGGTGTCGGCGTCATCGTTGTGCGCGGGCTCCACTGTGTGCTCGGGTGTGGCCGTGCGCTGACTCTTTCGGTAGCTGTAGGTGATGCCGATGATCAGGATTGCCAGGAGCGCGGCCGAGGTGCCATAGGTGCCCAGCGCGAGTCCGCCGCTGGCGTGGGGTTTGGACAGCCAGTCGCCCATGGTCGCGCCGAGCGGACGGGTGAGGACGAACGCCATCCAGAACAGCAGTACGCCGGAGACCGCGGTGCGGTAGTGGGCCGCCAGGATCAGCGCCATGACGACCAAGATCAGGAAGCCGCTGCCCCAGTAACCGAGGCCGGAGCTGTCGGAAAGGTAGTCCCCGAGGGAGGTGCCGAGGGTGTTGGACAGCAGGATCGCGGCCCAATAGAGCAGTTCCCCGCGGAAGGTGGTGATGTTGGCGACGTCGAAGGTCTGCCCGCTGAACTTCCAGATCGCGAACACCAGAGCCAGCCCGGAAATGAGCAGCAGCGCACCTACGCCGTAGCCGAGGCCGCCGTCGGTCGAGGTGTCCGAGCCCGGTCCGCGGTTGATGAGATCGGACATGGTCGTGCCCGCCGTGCTGGTGGCGGCGATGACCGTCCAGTAGAGCGCGGGGTGGAATCGGCGGACCCGTAACTGGGTCAGGACACTGATCGCGAAGATGGCCAGGAACAGCAGCGATGCCTGTGCATAGCCGAGTTTCAGTGTCTGTGCCAGCAGATCACCGCCGGTCTCGCCCAGGGTGGTCGCGGCGATCTTGAGTATCCAGAACATGACCGTGATCTGGGGAAGTTTGTAGTCGACGAGCAGACTTCGAGCCACGTGCTTCACCATCGGTGCTCTCCTTCTCCAGTGCCGACGTCCATGGGTGCGGAGTCTGCCCAGATGCCGCTGAGAGCACGCTGAAAGGGTGCGGCCGATCGCACTGCGGATGTGCTCGAACTGGCTGGTCAGGTGGCGTCGAGGAGACGGTATCCGACACCTCGGACGGTTTCGATGCTGGCCATTCCGAACGGGGTGTCGATCTTGCGGCGGAGATAGCCGATGTAGACCTCGACGACGTTATCGGAGCCTTCGTAGTTGGCGTCCCAGACCGAGCGCAGGATGTCGAATTTGGTGACGACGTCGCCCCGGTGGCGCAGCAGGTATTCCAGCACGCTGAATTCGCGCGGGGTCAGCGAAAGTTCCTGTCCGGCGCGGCTGACACTTCGCCGCGCTGGATCCAGGGCGAGGCTGCCGGCGGTGAGGATCGCGGGTCGTTCCGGTGCGCCGCGGCGGATCAACGCGCGTAGGCGGGCGATGAGGATGACGAAGGAGAAGGGTTTGGTCAGGTAGTCGTCGGCGCCGAGATCGAAGGCGTCGGCTTGGTCGTATTCGCCGTCTTTGGCCGAGAGCATCAGGACCGGCGTCCATATCCGGCGTTCGCGCAGCTCCCGCACGATCTGGTAACCGTGTTTGCCCGGCAGCATAATGTCGAGCACCAGCACGTCGAAGTCGCCGGTCGCGGCCAGTTCCAGCCCGTCGATTCCGTCGTGTGCGACTTCGACGACGAATCCTTCCGCCGACAGACCGCGCCGGAGGGTCTCGGCCAGTCGGATCTCGTCGTCGACCACCAGTACCCGCACCACCACCGCCCTTCTGTCACCGCCCGCAGGTTCATTACAGCCGAACCCGCTCGGCGATCGCTGCAGCTCTCAGCGTTTCCACAGCAACACGGGCCCAGACTCGGAGCATGTCCGCTGTCCTCGACCGCGTTGATCAGACCGTCAGCGCGGCCGTCACCGACGCCGCGCCCACATCCCGCGAAGCTGGGCACAATGAACCGACTACCCGATGACATATCCTCGGCCGCCGCACCGCGACACCGCCGGTTCGCCGACACCGCAGCGGGCTTGATCCGAACCCTCACCCACCCCGCACGTTGGGGTTTGCGGGTACGGTCCGCACTGATCGTTACGGTCGTCATCACCGTCGGGCTCGCCATCGCCGCCCTATCGCTGACCTACGTGTTGTATCGCTCCTTGATCACCGCCTCCGACGACGCGGCCACCGACCGGATCCACCAGGTCACCGCCCAACTCGCCCTCGATACCCCCGCAGACCTGGATCGCAGCGCGCTGGCAACCGACAACCGGCTCGCTATCGTGCAGATCATCGACCGGACCGGCCGAGTCGTGCAGAGCTCCACCAACAGCCCCACCCGCCCGATCACCGACGATCGCCCCGCCCCGGGAATCATCGTCCACGACCTACCCATAGCGACCCGTGCCGACGAGGGCCGGGTCAGCGCGGCCACCGTCGACGGGCGCGGCGGCCGCTACACCATCGTGGTCGCGACCAACCAGGAAGAAATCGAACGCACCAGCAAACTGGTCGCGGCCCTGGTCGCTTTCGCCACCCCGTTCATCGTCGCGCTCGCCGCACTGGCCACCTACATCCTGGTCGGGCGCTCACTGCGGTCGGTCGAACGCATTCGCACCCGCGTCGCCGCCATCACCAGCGCCGACCTCACCGACCGCGTCCCCGTACCACCGCAGCGCGACGAAATCGCGGCCCTGGCCGAGACGATGAACGACATGCTGGCGCGGATCGAGGCCGGGCACAGCGCCCAACGCCGCTTCATCAGCGACGCATCCCACGAACTACGCAGCCCACTGACCACCATCACCGCCGCCCTCGAACTCGGCCGCGGCCAACCCACCATTCTCGACGCGGCCATGCTCGATGACACCCTGCTGCCCGAGGCCCAACGCATGCGCCACCTTATCGACGACCTGCTGCTGCTCGCCCGCGCCGACGAAAACGCCCTGGCCCAGCGGCACATCGATATCGACCTCGATGACATCCTCACCGCCGAGGTCGCCCGCACCCGAACCACCACCGCACTGACCATCGACATTGCGGTCGAACCCGCTCGCATCAGTGGCGACCCCACCCAGATCTCGCGCGCGCTGCGCAACCTGCTCGACAACGCCACCCGCTACGCCGCCACCACCATCACCGTCCGACTCCGACGCCACGACCGCAACGCCCACATCGAAATCGCCGATGACGGACCCGGCATCGCCGCGCCCGACCGCGCACGCATTTTCGACCGCTTCTACCGACCACAGCAGGACCGCGGCCGCGGCACCGGCGGATCCGGGCTCGGGCTGGCCATCGTCGCCGAGATCATCACCGCACACCGCGGCACCGTACGCATCGATCAGAACCTCCCGACCGGAGCCATTGCGATCATCGAACTGCCCCGCACCGACGTCTGAACGATCTACCCGAACACCGCGCACCGGCCGCGCCGGGCTGCCCCGCCCTTGCGGGCGGGGCACTCTTACTTACGCCAATTCTGTTGAGGCACCAGCTTGTCCGAGGCCCTCTAGCGGGTGTTCACCCGAGTGCGGCCTGGATGGCGACCCCGTCGACGTAGGAGTGCTTCTCCTTGACTGCGCCGTTTTCGACGAGAACATAGTCCGCGAGGTCGACGCGCACGGGATTGCCGGTTGCCGAGGTTCCGGTCATCTGGAACTGCACCGCCCAGAAATCCTCCCCGACGCGCATCGAGATCAGGTGGAATGTCAGGTCGGGAATCTGGGCGAACGTCTCCGCCGCGGCCTCGCGGATGGCCGCCCGGCCTCGGGCGGGTTCCTGGCCCGAGTGCAGGTGGAACACCGAGTCGTCGGTGTGGAGTTCGACGATTCGGTCCGGGTCGCGGTCTTCCCAGCACGCGTGGTAGCGCTCGAATAGTTCGCGAGTGGCAGTGGTCATGATGAGCAACTCCGATCGTAATTTTTTGTCGATGTGACCTGGAAGGTGTTCTTGCGGGGAACTCTCTGAACGAGGTGCAGCTACGTCATTGGCCAGCTCCATTCGTTGGCGTAGTGGACCGAGAGGAGCCATCCGCCATCAAGCACGGAAGGCGGAGGCGACGGCCGAGAAGCCGTGCAGCAGCATCGATTCCCGCATATCAGCGGGCAGGACCTGCAGCGTGGTACGCCCACCGGGCGCAGTTCCGGTTCGGAGCCCATCCACAGACGACCTGCCGGCGGCGATCAACTCGAGTTCTCGGGCCACCGCGCCGAAGTTCGCCAACACGACGTAGGGGCCCGACATCCATTCCTCGCCCTCCCACGACCCAACCGATGCGTGCTTGGCGGCCGACACCTATCGGCGCACCCTGGTTGCCGGAGGCGACCAGCCCGATCAACGGTTGCTGCTGGCGCTGCTCGATCCCGACCTCCCCCCGGCGCAGCGGGCGAACCTGGGCAAAAGAATGCGGCTGCCCGCCCACGGCACGTTCGTCGTCCTGGTCGGCGAAATCCGCCTCGCCGCAACCGGAGTGACCACCGTCCGCACCCTGCTCGCCGACGACTGGATCACCCTCGCCACCGCAACCACCCCAGCGAAACTCGACCACGCCTTACGCAGCGCACGGACGCGAGCCGGCGCCAGCAAACCCTTCAGCGACCTCGGTTCCGCGCCCGCAGCGCTGGACCAAGCGCGCCTCGCCTTCCGGTGCCTGAGCCCGACCGACACCGGGATCCACACTTATGCCTCATCGCCGGCACGTGCCTTGATAGCAGCGAACCCCGCACTCGCCACAGGCATCTTCTCGGACACGCTCGCCGCGTTCGACCAACTCCACCCCACCGACGCCGACGCTCTCATCCAGACCGCCCTGGCCTGGTACGAGCTCGGCGGCTCTACCTCGGCCGTCGGCGCGCACCTGCACCTGCACCGCAACACCGTGCTGCACCGTCTCAAGCGAATAGAACAGCTCACCGGCTCGGTATTCGCAGTGCCCGCCGATGCGGCACTGCTGTATCTGGCACTGCAAACACGACTGCTGCAGCCCCCAGGCCAGCGGCCGTGACGTCGGTCTCGCGCGAGTGTCGGCCGTTGCAGGAGAAGATCGCACGTCAACCGACGACTGCAGAGGATTGCGCGGCAGGATTCGAAGCATGGGAAGGATTCGATCGTATTGGCCGAGGATCTTGTCGGATTGGATCGGGAATCGGCTCCTGGAAGGACTGATGCTCGCCCGCCGAAGATGGCAGTGCTCCCCAGCGACCAGCACAACCACCCGACGGAACTCCCGGCGGACCTGTGCGGCATCGGCCACGACGGTGCGCTGCTGGTCCGCCCGGATCAGGTAATCGCCTGGCGCGCCGCCGGTTCCACCCCGAATGCCGCCGCGGTGCTGACCGCCGCAACCCGGCACGAGCTGGCCCGATCAGGAGACATTCGCCATGATCACCGATTTGGATCGGCGGACCGTTGCTCGATCCGCTCCACGAGGGTCGAGGCGATGAGGGCCACGGCCCGGTCATCGTCGTGCACCAGTTGCCGCAGGATGTCCAGCGCGATGGTCCCCGGCATCTCGGCGAGTGCCTGGGTCAGTCGAATCCGCACTGCCGAGTCCGCTGGTTGTTCGGTGAGCTCGTCTATCAACGCACTCATGATCCGGTCTGCCCAGTTCGCGTCCCGTGCCAACGATCCCAAGAGTTCGGCAGCCTCGACATCGTTCGGACCCTCGATCACCACGCCGAGAAGTGCTGGCACAGCCTGGGTCACGCCCCGCGCACCCAGTGCGAGTGCCGCAGTTCTGCGGACCGTGCTGTCCGCATCGCCGAGCGCGTCGGTGAGCACCGCGGTCGCCTCGCCGCCTGGTAGCTCGGCGATGGCCAGGACCGCGCGTCGCCGAACGTCGACGTCTGCTGAGCCCATGCCGGACGCCACGCTCGCCACACCGTCACCGCCCGCCCGCGCCAGTGCCCAGCGCAGGGCCCCAGCAACGTTCGGATCGGATTCGGTCAGGACCGCCTCGGCCAGCAGCTCGGCGGGCACCGACACATCCTCAGCTGGGGCCAGAACGGCCTGCTGGCGGCGGGCGGCACTCTGCGAACCGAGTCCGTGCAGCAGCTCGACGATGCGCAGGACGTCCTGCCAGCCGGCGGGCTCGGCCGCATCGACCGTACGGAGCCGCTCGAGCAGTTCCTGCTCCCGGTTCAGCCGTTCTTCGGTCTTTCGGATGAGGTCGGCGACCAGTGCGGTCGCGCTGAATCCGGAATCGTCGAGAGCGCGTCCGATTTGACTCAGCGACAGTCCCAGCGACCGCAGCCCCTCCACATGAAGAATCCGGCGGATGTCTTCGGGAGAGTATTCCCGGTAGCCACCCACGGTGCGGCCGGTCGGTTGCACCAGCCCGAGGGCGTCGTAGTGCCTGAGCATTCGGGCGCTCACCCCCGAGCGGCGCGCCACCTCGCCGATCAGCATGCCGCTGCCTCCTCCCGGTCCGGACCGAGCGCCAGGACCCGTCTTGCCTCATCGACGGCCATGTCGAATCCGGCATCCGGGTCGCGCAAGAGCCGCTCCGTGGCGCTGGCATGCACACGCACCGTCGGGTCGTGACTTGCCATCGCCGTCCGGAGGACCGGCTCGACCACGTCGCCGAGCGCGACGAGAGCACGGCTCAGGCTCAGCCGTACCTCTCGATCGCCACGGCCGAATTGCCCGGCGAGTTCCGCGGCCAGCCCTTCCCGCTCCCCCTCGGGCACGAGAACAACGGCAGCGCGCCATGCACTCCGCGCGACCTCGTCGTCGGCATCGTGCAGCAACGACCGCGTGATCGCCGACCACGCGCTCGGATCGCCGATCTTGGACAGCGTGTGCAACGCTTGGCTGCGGGCCTGCGCGTGCTCGGAACGCAGCTCCGCGCGCAATTTCGGAACCGTGATCTCCGACGGGAGCCGGGTCAGCGCCCAGGTGAGCATGTCGCGCACGAAGAAGTCCGGCTCGATCGCGCACCGCGCTATGAGCGCATCGACGAAACCGGGCTCGGGATGCGTGCCGACTGCCAGAGCCGACGCCAGCCGCGTCGACGAGTTCGCTGCGGCAAGTGCGTCGAGCAGTCGCGTGTCCTGTGGATTGCTGTGTGTCGAGTTGATGGGGACCACCTCCGACAGCCAGTGAAGGCCTTCACACAGTGACAATGTCAAGTGCACAGGCTATAGAGAACGCCGATTTCGGCCGCATACATCTCGCCACATCGCCGGTGTGGAGCCATCCGTCGGCGTCGATCGTTTCGGCGGTGCGCTCGGGCGGGCCACGGTAACCGCGCATCACCTGCGGGCCTCGGATCAGTAGTTCACCATCCGCGATGAGTGCGACCTCGACCGTCTCGAGTGGCCGCCCAACACTTCCTGGGCGCAGCGATCCGGGCGCATTCGAGTAGACCAGCGACCGCACCGGCCTTCCGGCCGACACGGTCGCTAGAGCCATCGTCCAGCCCGATACCGTCGATGTCAGCGAACTCGTCATCAGGCCCACCGCTCAGGCATGAAGCCGCTGTCTTGCGGCCCCCGACCGGGTGCTATTCCGCGCTGTCGAAACCAGTTGCGGTCAAGGCAATCTCGGCGGCCTGCCGATCCTGTTCGGCCGTACCGCCGGAAATGCCCAGACCGCCGATGCAACGGCCGTTCTCGACGATCGGGAAGCCGCCGCCGACCGCCATCAGGCGCGGATGGTACGCGAGCGGGGCGACCTGCGGGCCGGACACATAGTCGTTCCAGACGTGCGTGGCGAGGCGGAACGAGGCCGCGGTCCACGCCTTGTCGACGGCCACCTCGCTGGCCAGGAAGGGTGTCTCGTCAGGGCGTTCGAATGCCTTGAGGTGGCCGCCGACATCGGTGACGGCGACCGCCGCGTCGAATCCGATCTCTGCGGCGGCGAAGTGTACAGCTGCGATGAGCCGCGCGGCCGCACTCCGGGTGATGGAGGGCGAGGGCGTCGACAAGTGGGTGTCGGTGGTCATGGGAAATGTTCTCCTTGGTGGGTTATTGCAGCGGGGAGGCCGCGGTGGGGACGACACGGGTGACCACGGACTGCTCGGCGAGCAGCAGGGCGTGCACGGCCGGACCGATTTCGCCTGTCCAGCGCTCGTTTTCATAGACAGCCCGGTACAGCTCGGCGCGGTCGGCCTCGTCTTCGAAACGGCGGATCCAGAGGTAGCCGTTTTCGTCTTCCTCGTCGATGAAGGAAGCGATGACATTCATGCCCATCCCGGATTGGAAGGGCACGACCACCTCCTCCATGTAGCGGACCCATTCGGCGCGGCGTTCGGGCCGGGTCTGGTAGCGGCGGATTTCGTAGAACACGGGGAATTCCGATCTTTCGCTGGGATCCGGATGACGGTGTCAGACGACGCGGAGCACGAGTTTTCCTCGGGTGCGGCCCTTTTCGCCGCGTACGTGGGCGGCGGCGGCGTGCTCGAGCGGGAAGACCTCCGCCACGGCGACTTCCACCTCCCCGCTGTCGATGAGGTTGGCGATCCGGGTCAACGCCGGGCCGTCGGGCTCGACCAGAAAAGAGCTGACCCGCACGCCGCGCTGCTGGGCCGCCGCGGCCAGTTCGGGGGAAGTCCCGGTGGGAATCGACACCAGCAGCCCACCGGGCCGCAGTACCTCCAGCGACCGGATCGAGGTGTTGTCGTGGATATCGCCGACCAGGTCGAGGACGACGTCCACATCGGTGGCGCTGTGCTCGAACGGGGTGGTGGTGTAGTCGATGACCTCGTCGGCTCCGATGCCGGTCAGCCACATGTGATGTCCCTGGCTCGCGGTCGCGAGCACGTGCGCGCCAAGGTGTTTCGCGAACTGCACCGCGAAGTGCCCGACACCGCCGGCGGCCGCGTGCACGAGTACGCGCTGTCCGGCCTGCACCCGGGCGGTGTCCACCAGTGCCTGCCAGGCGGTGAGGGCGGCCAGCGGCACGGCTGCCGCGTGCTCATGGTCGATCGTGCGCGGTTTGCGCGCGAACTGGCGAGCCGGCGCGGTGACATACTCGCCGTAACCACCCGCGGCACGCGGGAACCAGGGCATCCCGAACACCTCGTCGCCGACGCGCAGGGTGGTCACCCCGAACCCGACCGCCGCCACCACCCCGGACACATCCCACCCCAGGACGAATGGCGGCTCGCCCAGCACTCCCGCCACACCGGAATTCGACCGAGTCTTCCAGTCGACCGGATTGACTCCTGCCGCGTGTACGCGCACCAGCACCTCGGTGGGCAACGGTTCCGGGCGCGGCACCTCCCGGACTCGCAACACTTCCGGGCCGCCGAACGCCTCCTGCGCCACCGCGCGCATCGTGACCGCGGACATAACACCACCTCCTGAATCCCGGAAGACCCGGACCGGCCTCCCTGTTGACGCAGAGGAAGCTAGCCCCGCAGGGGTGGTTACCATCAAGAGCGCCAACTTTCCTCGAGGAAAGTTGCCAGGTGAGGAGATTGCTGATGCCGACCAGTTGCCCGACCGGTCAGCACGTCCACCACGACGTCTACGCCGCACAGTGCCCGTGCCGCGCCATGCTCGATCTGCTGGCCAACAAATGGTCCGCACTCGCCATCGGCATCCTCGAGGACGGCCCGCAACGATTCGGCGAACTGCAGCGGCTACTCCAAGGTGTCAGCCCGAAGGTCCTGACCCAAACCCTGCGCCGCCTGGAAGATTTCGGCCTGGTCGACCGCACCGTCTACCCGGCGGTCCCGCTGCATGTCGAGTACGCGCTCACCCCGCTGGGCCGCAGCGCCGCAGTCCCGCTCAATCAATTGCGCACCTGGGTCGAGGACAACATCGACCAGGCGTTCGCCCTGCGCCGCGGGGCCTGAATCCCTCGGGTCCTGCTGGTGCGGGTGTCCTGATGCCATCGCCGGCCTCAGCGCTGCCCGCGCTGGGGTGCATTCATCAGCGGGTCAATCGGCCATGAGACAGTAGCGCCGCTTCTCGGTGGATCGGGCTCCCAACCGGTCGTAGAACCTGATTGCGTCGGTGTTCCACGGCGGAGTTTGCCACTGAACCTGCCCTAGCCCGAGCTCACGGGCTTCGGCCACCACGGCCTGCACCAACATGGGCCCGACCTGCAAGCCTCGATGCCCCTCGCGCAGGAACAAGCAGTCCATATGGAGGTACTCCGCTCCGTCCCATGTGGACAGTTCCGGCGCGCACGAGGCGTACCCGATGATCTCGCCGTCGTCCAGTTCCGCGACGAAACAGCGCAATCGGGGCTGCTCTGTATCGAACAGCAGAGCCTGCAGTCGTCGGGCCAAATCGGCTGGCGGGGGCGCAGCCTTCTCATACGCGGCATGCTCTGCAGCCAGCTGGGCAACATGGGGTAGATCGGCCACACGCGCGTGGCGCACCCGGACCGATACAGTGCCCCTCATCGGACCTTGCCTGCCAACACATCGCCGCGCCACGCTGCCAGCCGCTCATCGATCACACCGTGGCCGTCCAGGACATGCCGGGTGAAGGCATCTCGTTCGTGGGCCAGAACCGCCGCTTCCCACACACAGGGGGCCAGACCCGCCCGTCCGGGCCGGAGCCCGGCGGCATCGTCGGCCGGACCGACGAAGACAGCAAGGTCGGACATGTACCCCTCGATCCATGTGTTGACCAGGACGTAGTCACCGTCACCACCGGCGTGGACGAGCAGCACAGCGAGCCCGAGAGAACCTCGCAGATACGCCGACGACAGGTGATCACCCGCGACCCGCAGCGCGGCCTGCACGTTTTGGTCGCGCACCCGCCGCCCCGGCGCCTCGATCACGTAAGGCTTCACCAAATGCCCAGCGACCGCACGGCTGCCCAGTGGCCGCACCGTACGCGCATGGTGCTGATCAGCCAGTGCCAGTAGCACATTCGGATCGATAGCGGTCAGAGCCAGCCCGAGTTGAGATTCTTCACGATCGACCACACGACCATCATGCCTGCGGAGCCGTTGGCCGCCAGCCGATCTCACGAACGTGCGCAACTGCCGACGAGCCACATTGGCGTCCCACGCAATGTACGCGGACCATGGAAATGGCCTCTGCCCCGGAGCCGCCTGGGGAATCGAAACCATTGGGTGCCTTGGAAAACGACCAGGCCAACGAGCCGACCTGCGCGTATCACCGCCGCTCAACCGCACTTTCACGACTTCGGGCGAATGCGATCGACGCAGGCGCGCCGTCCGTCGAGTCCGATCTATTCGGCCCAGATGCCTCGGACGTGGCCGATGTGGCGGCGGATCAGCTGTTCGGCCGATTCCGCGGCTCCCTGTTCGATGAGATTCAGGATTTCCACGTGCTCACGGGCGGAATGAATGAGCTCACCGCGTTCGGCGAGTGGGCGGACGCCATAGAGACGGGAGCGGGAGCGCAGCGACCGCACCGTTTCGACCAGCTCGTTGTTGCCCGCGAGGCTGAGGAGGCGGCAGTGGAATTCGGTGTCGATGGAGATGTAGGTGATGAAATCGCGTTCGGTCGCGGCCTTTTCGATGCCGAGGGCCAGGGTGCGCAGTTCGGCGAGCTGCTGGGGGTCGATGCCGGCGTCGGCAACCTTGCGTACGGTGGGGGCCTCGATGAGCAGGCGGACCTCGGCGAGGTTGTCCAGCTCCTGTTCGGATGGCTCGCGAACGCGAAAGCCCTTGTTGCGCACGGTTTCGACCAAGCCCTCCTTGGCCAGGTCGATCATTGCTTCGCGGACCGGAGTCGCGGACACGCCGAACTGTTCGGCCAGTCCGGGGGCCGAGTACACGACGTCGGGGCGCAACTCACCGGTGATGATCGCCCCGCGCAACTTCTCGATGATCTCGTCGCGCATGCTCTTCCGGGGGAGGAACGACGTCAGTGTCGAGACCGGCGTATCGGTGGCGGACATCATTGCCTTCTTGTTGCGTGTGGGCGGATGAGCGGCGACCGCAAGATCGGCGCGTGTGATCTGGTCAGTTGCCATGGTACAAGCGCGACAGTCAGTGACATATCACATGTTACGTGCGCGGGCGGAGACGGACCAAATCGCCGGGCAGGCGGCGTAGCGATCTGGTCCGCCGCAGGTCACGGATGCCGTGATTCCAGGTCGTTCAGTTCCGAATGCCGGTAGCTGAAACCCGCATACACCTGAAACCTCTCATCGGTCCGTGGATCCTCACCTGAGGATGAAGCCGGGAACCAGCGAGTCGCGCGGGTCCACGACAAAGCGGCTGTCTCCCAACTTGTGCGCCGTGCCGACGACCTCGGGCACGACCGCGTCGTGACCGTCGGCCTGGACCCGGGCCACGGCCCGAGCACGGAATCTGCTGCCGACGATAGAGTCGTGCACCAGGACCGCACCGTCGGCGAGACGTCCCTGGCTGGTCAGATGCGCGACCCTGGCCGCGGTACCGGACCCGCACGGAGACCGATCGACCTCGCCGTCGGAGAACACCACGACGTTGCGCTGGTGCAGCGCACCCTCGGCACTGAGTCCCTCGAACGCCTGGGCGGCGGTCGCGTCGTCGGGGTCGACGTCCTCGGTGAACATCGTTGCGTAGACGCCGGACAGGCGCGGGTCGCTCGGGTGCTCCGCCGCGCGGGCGGCGTTGAGGCCATCCCGGATCTGGCGACCGGTCCGAATCAGGTCGGGCAGGTCTGCGGGGCGAACAGCCAGGCCGAGGTCCGCGGCGGACACCACGGCGTACATCGCACCGCCGAAGGCGATGTCGCACGTGACGCGGCCACGGTCGGTCTCGACATCGACACCGGTGGAGTGCACCCAGCTCGGGACGTTGACGAACGAGACGTGGGCGATCTCGCCCGCCTCGAAGGCAACGCGGGCGGTGACCCGCCCGGAGGGTACGTCGATCCGTACGTCGCGAGTGCCCTGCTCGAGTCGCGGCACGAGGCCGGACTCGACGGCCCACACACCCAGCGCGATGGTGCCGTGGCCGCACGCGGTGGAGAAGCCGTCCTTGTGCCAGAACAGCACCCCGAGATCGGCGCCGTCGTCATCGGGCTCGGTGACGAAGCCGCCGTACATGTCCGCGTGGCCGCGTGGCTCGCTGCACAGGAGCGCGCGGGCATACTGCACCTCCGGGCTCGCGATCCCCCGGACCCGCTTGTCCGCCACGGTGGCGCCGTCGAGCCGGACCGCTCCGTGGGCGACGATCCGGAACGGCTCACCGCCGGTGTGGTAGTCCACCGTCTCGAAGCTGAACGACATCTCAGGCGCCAAGGTAGGCCTCCACTACTCGGGGATTGGTCCGCAACTCCTCGGCGGACCCCTCGAGGCTGGTCACGCCCGCCTCGAGTACGTAGCCGCGGGTAGCCACGGTGAGCGCGGACCGCGCGTTCTGCTCGATGAGGAGTACGGCGGTGCCTCGCTCGCTGATGGTTCGCACGACCTGCATGATCTGGGCGACCATGAGGGGGGCGAGTCCCATGGACGGCTCGTCGAGCATGAGCAGGCGCGGCGCGGCGATCATCGCGCGCCCCATCGCCAGCATCTGCTGCTCGCCCCCGGACAGGGTGCCGCCGTGCTGGTTGCGGCGGTCGCGCAGCCGCGGTAGAAGCTCGTACACCTCCCCGATCCGCTCCTCGATCGCCTTACTGTCACGGACGGTGTAACCACCGATGAGCAGGTTCTCGTGGACGCTGAGCCGAGGGAAGATCCGTCGGCCTTCGGGCACGTGGACTATGCCCATCTCGACGATGTCCCAGGGCTTGGCCGCTGTGATCTCCTTGCCGAACGCCCTGATCCGTCCCGACTTCGCGCGCACCAGACCGGAGATCGTGGCGACGGTGGTCGACTTGCCAGCGCCGTTGTTGCCGAGCAGCGACACCGTCTCACCTGCACCGACCGTCAGCGACAGACCGCGCAGCGCCTCGACCCGTCCATAGTTGACCACGAGGTCCTCGACCTCGAGGACAGGGGTAACTGTGCTCACGACTCGCCCTTCTCGCTCGGTGCCGCGGTGTGACCGCTGAAAATCCCCTCGTCGGCGGCGGCCACCGCTTCGGCCTCGGCGTCGTCGGTGCCCAAATAGGCCTCGACGACCCTGGGGTCGGTGCGGATCTGGTGGGGTGTGCCGTCCGCGATCTCCTTGCCGTAGTTGAGGACGACGATGCGTTCGGAGACCTCCATGACCAGGCCCATATCGTGCTCGATGAGCACGACCGCGGTCCCGAGGTCGCTGATGCGGCGCAGTAGGCCGAGGAGCTCCTCCTTCTCGTTGTGGTTCAGGCCGGCCGCGGGCTCGTCGAGCAGGAGCATCTTCGGTTCACGGGCCAGGGCCCGGGCGATCTCGACGCGGCGCTGCTCGCCGTACGGCAGGTTGCGCACTTCGTGGACCCGGCTCCCGCGCGCTCCGACGAAGTCGAGCCAGCGGTGCGCCTCGTCGGTCGCGGTTTGCTCGCTGCGGTGGTATCGGGGGGTGTGCAGGATGGCGTCGAAGGCGTTCTGCCGGATCCGCACATGCATCCCCGCGCGCACGTTGTCCAGGACGCTGAGCTCGCCGAACAGGCGCAGGTTCTGAAACGTGCGGGCGACCCCGCGCGCGGCGATGACCGCGGGACGTTTGCCGGTGATATCGCTGCCGTCGAAGGTGACGTGCCCGGCCGACGGCTTGTAGAAGCCGGTAATGCAGTTGAAGGCGCTGGTCTTGCCGGCACCGTTCGGGCCGATTACCGAGAGGACCTCCCCTTCGTGCACGTCGAAGGTCAGGCCGTTGACGGCAGTGACTCCACCGAAGGCCACTGTCATGTCACGGACTTGGAGCAGCCCCGTGGCCGACGAGCCGTTCCTTGTCACCTCGCCGTGTGTCGCGGTCATGGTGCGACCTCCTTTGCCGCCGTGCGGGCTCGTCGCTTCTCGATCCGCGACGGCTTTTCGTCGCCCCGGTGCGGCCAGATGCCCTGCGGGCGGAACAGCATCACGATGATGAGCAGGACGCCGAAGACGAGATAGCGCCAGTTCTCCGCGCCACGTAGCAATTCGGGGAGCAGGGAGATGACGAGCGCACCGACGACGACGCCGGGCGTTGAGCCCATCCCGCCGAGAACCACCGCCATGAGAATGAGCGCCGACCAGAGGAAGTTGAAGCTGGTTGGCGAGATCGCCGTCTGGTGCACCGCGAAGAGCACACCGGCGATCCCGCCGAAGATCGCTCCGGTGATGTACGCCGCGAACTTCACCCGGTAGGTGTGGATGCCCATCGCCTCCGCGGCGTCCTCGTCCTCGCGCACGAACCGCCAGGCCCGGCCCAGCCGCCCCTTGCCGAGCCGCGCGGAAGCCAACACCGCTGCGGCAACGACAGCAACGACGATCCAGTACGTCGTGATGTCAGAACGCAGGCCGAAGTCGCCGAAGTCCGGGATACCGAAGATCCCGTTCGGGCCGCCGGTGATATCGAGGTTGTTCGCGGTGATCCGGATGATCTCGCCGAATCCGAGGGTCACGATGGCCAGGTAGTCACTGCGCAGTCGCAAGGTCGGGCCGCCGATCACCACCCCGCCGATGACGGCTGCGATCACGACGACTGGGATCGTGAGCAGAATGGGCCACCCCAGCGACGTGGTGAGGATGCCGGACGTATAGGCACCGATCGCGAAGAAGGCGGCGAAGCCCAGGTCGAGCAGACCGCAGTAGCCCACGACGATATTCAGGCCGACGGCGAGCATCACGAAGATGAGCGCGTCTGTTGCGATCCGGATGCTGTAAGACGAGGAGTTGACGAACGGCAGCGCAACGGCGAGGGCCATCACGACCCAGCCGAACAGCGGGTGGCTGATCGCGCGGCTTACCGGCGTAACACGGCCAGCTGCATCTGCAGGCGCGAGGCCGGAGCCGACGCGACCGACCGTGGACTTGCCGGCCCCGTCGACGGCTTGCACGAAGCCGGAGGGGGCGTCGACGGCCCCGTCTCGGGCCGGAATCGAGTTATCGTTGCTCATCAGACCCGCTCCGTCACTCGCTCGCCGAGCAGACCGGTTGGTCGGACGGTCAGGAACAGGATCAGGAAGCCGAAGGCGAAGACGTCTCGCCACTCACTGCCGAGCGCGGCGGTTCCGAACGACTCGAGCAGCCCGAGAACGACAGCGCCGAGAACGGCGCCCCGCAGGTTGCCGATGCCGCCGATCACCGCGGCGGTGAACGCCTTGAGGCCGATGATGAAGCCCATGAGGAAGTCCACCTTCCCGTAATACGCGCCGGCCATCACGCCGGCCGCACCGGCCAGCGCCGAGCCGATGAAGAAGGTGCGCGAGATGACGCGGTCGACATTGATGCCCATCAGCAGGCAGGCTTTCGGATCCTGCGAGATCGCGCGCATCGCGCGACCCGTCCGGGTCCTGTTGACGAGCTGGTCGAGGGCGACCATGAGGCCGACCGCGATCACCATCATGGCGAGCTGGGCGTAGGTGACCCGGGCACCCAGCACGGAGATGGCACCGTTGCCGAAGCCGACGGGATAGACACGCGGGTTCGGGCCGAACCCGACGGCGATGCCGTACTCCAGCGCGAAGCTGGCGCCGACCGCGGTGATCAGCACCGACAATCGCGGTGCTCCACGCAGCGGCCGGTAGGCGACCCGCTCGAGGACGAGCCCGACGGTGCCGGTGACCAGCATTGCCACCGCCATGATCAGGACGAGTACGACGATCGAGGCGCCGCCGCCCAGCGAGCCGGCTGCCGCGGTCAGCAGCGCATAGCCTGCGAAGGCGCCGAGCATGTAGATGTCACCGTGGGCGAAGTTCAGCAGTTTGATGATGCCGTAGACCATCGAGTAGCCGAGCGCGACGAGGGCGTAGAACGAGCCGATGAACAGGCCGTTCAGGATCAGTTGAATGAGATATTGCAGGTCCATGGCACTCCTAAATGCCGGGAGCCGGCGGGGCCAGCCGGAGAGGGTGATGCGGCTGGCTCGCCGGCGCGGGCCATTGGCGCCCGCGAGCCGAGGGTCACTTGTTGAGCGCGAAGGTGTTGCCCTGGACCACGAGGATGCCGAAGCCGCCCTCGCTGAGGGTGTGCTCCGGGGTGAACTTGAGCTTGCCGCTGAAGATCGGGAACCCGTCGATCTTCTCCAGCGCGGCGACGATGTCGCTGCCCTTGGTCGAGTTGGCGTTCTTGATCGCCTGGGCTGCCACGCGCACGGCGTCGTACGACTGCGTCGAGTAGGGCCCGGGGTCGGCCTTGAAGGCGGCCTTGTAGTCGGCGATCCACTTCTCGCCGCCAGCAATCGTTTGCGGCGTCTGCGTCATGGTCGCAAACACGCCCTGGGCGTTGGCGGCACCTGCGATGGAGATCATCTGCTCGTCGACGGATCCGTCCGCGACCATGATCTTGCCGGTGTAACCCGCCGCGCGCAGCTGCTTGATGAGCAGCCCGCCCTCTTGGTAGTAGCCGGTCCAGTACACGAAGTCCGGCTTCGCGTTGAGGATCGAGGTCACCGCAGCGGAGTAGTCCGATTCGCCAGCGGTCACCGACTCGTGGTCCACGACCTTGACCGATCCGACTGCGCCGAGTTTGTCCCCGGTGCGGGTGCTGATGTCCTTGGAGTACGACGTGTTGTCGTCTGCCAGCGCAACGGCCTTGACGCCGGAGGACTTGATGAAATCGACCGCCGCTTGGGCCTGCTGGGCACCGGTGCCGTTGAGCAGGAAGACATTCGACAGCTTGCTCTTGACCAGGTCGTTGGAGTTCGCGGCCGGGATGATCATCGGGACGTCGGCCTTGTTGAAGATCGAGAGCGTCGGCAGGGTCGCCGACGAGCAGTAGCCGCCGACCGACACGGTCACGCCCTCCGTGACGAGCTTGGCGGCCGCCGACGCTGCTGTCCTCGGGTCACACGCATCGTCCTCGGGGACGAGCTGAAGCTTGCGACCGAGCACACCGCCGGAGGCGTTGATCTCGTCGATCGCGAGCTGCGCGCCGTTCTTCATGTACGGCCCGATCGCGGCGCTGCTGCCGCTCAGCGGTGCCGCCATGCCCAGCCGGATGTCGCCCTTTCCGCCGTCACCGCCGCCGCCCGCCGCCAGACCGCCCCCGCCACAGGCAGACAGGGTCAAAGTCAGAGCGACTGCCGCCGTGGCGCCGATCCACGTCTTACGAATCATGTGTATCTCCACTCCTGGTCAACGCCTCGGGCGTCAGGTATCCGGCGCTGAACCACTGCGACTGCGGTGTGACTTTGCTGGAACCGAGGCTCAGCGTAGAGACCGAAATCGGCTAGTGCAATAGCACATTGCATAAAGTTCAAACCGGAGGCAGACTGAAGCCGGCGACCCGGAGGCTAACCGACCGAGCCTCTTGCGAATCGCAGTGCAATATCACATTCTATTCGTGCGCAACCTTGATCCAGGAGGCTTCACAACATGACCATCTCGAAAGAGAACCCCTGGCGCGGCCTCTACACCGCGACCGCACTGCCGTTCAACGACGACCTCAGCGTCGACTACGACGGCTACGCCAGGCACGTCGCATGGCTGGCCGCCAACAGCACGGACGGCGTGTGCCCGTCCGGCTCGCTGGGCGAGTACCAGACGCTGACCCCCGAAGAGCGCGCCCGCGTGGTCGAGGTGGCGGTGCAGGCCTCGCCCGAAGGGTTCGGCGTGATGCCCGGCGTGGCGGCGTACGGCTCGCGGGAGACCGTCCGCTGGATCGAGCAGGCGGCCGAGGCGGGCGCCCAGTCGGTGCTGATGCTTCCGCCGAACATCTACCGTGCGGACCGTCAATCGGTGCTCAACCACTATCGCGAGGCTGCCAAGGTCGGGCTTCCGATCGTGGCGTACAACAACCCTTACGACACCAAGGTCGACCTGACCCCGGACCTGCTGGCCGAACTCCACTCGGAGGGTCTGATCAAGGCGGTCAAGGAGTTCTCCGGCGACGTTCGCCGCGTCTACGAGATCCAGGAGCTGGCACCGGATCTGGACATCCTCATCGGCTCCGACGACGTCGTGGTCGAGTTCGGCCTGGCCGGCGCGGTCGGCTGGATCGCGGGCTACCCCAACGCGATTCCCGAGGCCACCGCCAAGCTGTACCGGCTGGCAACCTCCGGCAATGTCGAGGACCTGAAGGAGGCCATGCCGCTCTACCGCGACCTGCACCCCCTGCTGCGGTGGGACTCGAAGACCGAGTTCGTCCAGGCGATCAAGCTGTCGATGGACATCGCCGGCCGCAAGGGCGGTCAGTGCCGCCCGCCGCGCAGCCCATTGACCGCCGAGCAGACCGAGGCGATACGCCGCGACACCGAGGCCGCTCTGGCCAAGGGCTACCGCTGATCGTAGTTGGGCGTGTCTGTCGATCCCATGCCATGGAGTAGCCGGCCGGCATCGACAGACACACCTTAGGCAAGCAGCCCAGGATCACAGTCGAACGATCCTGTGTTGCTGATGAGGGGCGAGAGCCTCGGAGAGGAAGAGATCATGATGGCACCCAGTGGGCAGTCTGCCGGCGCAGGTGGTCGTTGGACTGGTCCGGCCCACCTCAGCGCAGTCGCCATCGCGGACCTCGTCGACGGACCCAGTGCGGTCCGCGTCCTCACCGAGGCTCTCGTATCAGGGCGCGTCGATCCCGAACAGGACAGCCCGAGGCTCTTCGCTCCCGCCGGGCCGGGCGCCGAGTTCCTGATGATGCCCAGCGCTACCGGCGGCGCGTCGGGGGTCAAGGTCCTCACCCTCGCGCCGGGCAACCCCAAGGAGGGACACCCGAACGTCCAAGGCGTCTACGTCTTGTTCGAAACCGAGCACCACGCGCCACTGGCGGTTCTCGACGCTGCGGAGCTGACACTGGTGCGCACCCCGGCCACTACGGTGATGGCCGCCCAGCACCTCATCGCCGCCCACCGCGGCGTAGACCCCGAATCCGGGGTACGCGCACAGCGGGTGGTGGTCTACGGCACCGGCCCGCAGGCTGAGCGCCACATCGCGTACCTCAACGCCGTCCTGCACCCTGACGACATCGCCGTGGTGGGACGCCGCCCCGAAAAGGTAGACGCGCTCGTCGCACGGTCGGCTGCTCTCGGCGCTCCTGTCCGACCCGCCGACGCCGCACGGGACCTGTCGCGGGCGGACCTCATTGTCTGTGCCACGTCCTCCCGCACACCCCTCTTCGACGTCGGCGACATACCCGGCGATGCCGTGGTCTGCGCGATCGGCGTACACGGCCCCGACAAGCGCGAACTCCCCGCGGAGCTGGTGCTCAATGCCGACGTCGTGGTGGAGAGCCATGCCGCGGCGATGCGTGAGTCGGGCAACCTGCTCCTTGCCCGGCCAGCGACCGAGTGGATCGCGGACGCTGAGTGCGGACACCCGCTGGCCAACCTGACCGAACTGGTGACCGGCCGCTTCACCCCGTCGCCCGGTCGCCCGGCGGTCTTCTCCGGAGTGGGCATGGCCTGGGAGGACCTGGTCGTGGCGCAGCATGCCTACGACCGCTACCGGCAACGCGCGTGACGCACCACAATCTCTGTCGACGTTGGAGGAATGATGTATGACACCCGCACCGACCGCATCGACGATATCGTCCGCGGTGCGCAACGGGCCGCAACGCAGTGGTCCAGCCGAACCCGCACCGAGCGCGCCGCAGTGCTGCGGGCCGTTGCGGACCGGCTCGATGGGGCCGCCGACATCCTGGTCCCGCTCGCCATCCGGGAGACGCACCTCACCGAGCAACGGCTCCGCGGCGAGCTGGCGCGTACGACGTTCCAGCTGAGGCTGTTCGCCGAGACCGTGAACGAGGGCGGCTACCTGGACGCGCGCGTGGACCACGCGGATCCGGAGTGGTCGATGGGGCCGCGTCCGGACCTGCGGCGTACCCGCGTCCCCTACGGCCCGGTGGTAGTGTTCGCCGCCTCCAACTTCCCCTTCGCGTTCTCCGTGGCCGGCGGCGACACCGCCTCTGCCCTCGCTGCCGGATGCTCCGTGATCGTGAAGGCACATCCGGGCCATGTCGAGCTCTCCGCCGCGACGGCGCAGGTGGTGACCGAGGCATTCGACGAGCTCGGCGCACCGAGCGGGCTCCTGCAGATCGTCTACGGCCAAGAGGCCGGGGTGGTCGTGCTGACGCACTCGCAGGTGAAGGCTGCGGCGTTCACCGGCTCCATCCCCGGCGGGCGAGCGCTGTTCGACCTGGCGTCGTCGCGCCCGGAGCCGATCCCGTTCTACGGCGAGCTCGGGTCGGTGAACCCGGTGTTCGTCACTGCTTCCGCGGACGCCGACCGCGGCGTGGACATCGCCGCCGGGCTGGTCGGGTCCTTCACGCTGGGCGCGGGCCAGTTCTGCACCAAGCCGGGCGTGGTCCTCGCACCCGGCGACTCCCACTTGTTGGCATCGTTGCGCGCCGGCGCGCTACCGTCGGCCGTGCCGCTGCTCAACGACAAGATCACGGCCGGCTACCTGAGTGGCCAGCAACAGCTGCGCCGGCATCCCGCTGTCACCGTGGTCGCCGAGGGGGAGGATCCGCTCAACGACCCGCCCGCTCCGGCCATCCTGTCCACCTCGGTGCAGGACCTGTTGGCCGACCCGGAAGCGCTGCTGGCCGAGTGTTTCGGCCCGACCGTGCTGATCGTCGAGTACGCCGACGAGCAGCAACTGGTCGAGGTCGCAGAGCAGCTGGAGGGACAGCTCACCGCGACCCTGGTGGCGAACGAGGACGACCAGATCGTCGGGCAGCTGACGACCATCCTGGCCTCGAAGGCTGGTCGACTGCTGTGGAACCAGTGGCCCACGGGGGTCTCGGTGACCTACGCCCAGCAGCACGGAGGCCCTTACCCGGCAACCACCGCTGCCGGGACCACCTCGGTCGGCACCGCCGCCATCGATCGGTTCACCAGGCCGGTGGCCTATCAAGGATTCCCCGACTTCCTGCTTCCGAGCGAGCTGCGCGACGACGCCGACGTACCGCGCAGAGTTGACGGGAAGCTGAGCTGATCCGCACCGCTGGAGCATCCGAGAAAGGGCAACATGAGGACAACACGCATCATTCACGCTGTGGACTCACACACCGAGGGCATGCCTACGCGCGTCATCACCGGCGGCGTCGGAGTCTTCCCCGGTGCCACGATGGCGCAGCGCCGCCAATGGTTCATCGACAACAACGACGAGCTGCGCACGCTGTTGATGTTCGAGCCGCGCGGCCACGCCTCCATGTCCGGATCGATCCTCCAGCCCCCTACCCGGCCTGATGCCGACTACGGCGTGCTCTTCATCGAGGTCTCGGGGCTCCTTCCGATGTGTGGCCACGGCACCATCGGTACGGCGACTGTGCTGGTCGAGACGGGGATGGTCCCCGTGGTCGAGCCGGTGACCACGATCCGCCTCGACACCCCGGCCGGTCTCGTCGTCGCCGAGGTCGCCGTACGAGACGGGCACGCGGAGTCGGTCACCATCACGAACGTGCCGTCGTTCAGCCTCGCGCTGGACCAGGTCGTCAAGGTCGAGGGGTACGGCGACGTCCGCTACGACATCGCGTTCGGTGGCAACTTCTACGCGATCGTCGACCTCGACGACCTCGACCTGCCGTTCGACCGGGCGGCGAAGCAGCGGCTGATCGACGCGGGGCTGGCCATCATGGACGCGATCAACGAGCAGGCCAGGCCGGTGCACCCGGAACGCTCGGACATCAACGGGTGCCACCACGTTTACCTGAAGGCGCCGGGTGCCACCGCCCAGCACTCCCGGCATGCCATGGCGATCTACCCCGGTTGGTTCGACCGGTCGCCCTGCGGGACCGGCACCAGTGCCCGGATGGCACAGCTGCACGCGCGGGGCGAGCTCGACCTCCACACCGACTTCGTCAACGAGTCGTTCATCGGGTCCACGTTCGTCGGCCGGCTCGTCGAGGAGGTCGAGCTTTCGGGCACCGAGGACGGCGAGACGATTCGTGCCGTCGTACCCACCATCACCGGACGGGCATGGGTCACCGGCACCGCGCAGTACATGCTCGATCCCACCGACCCATTCCCCGCGGGGTTCCTGCTGTGACCGCACTTTCCGGGCCTCCTGGGAGGGTGGCATGAGCGATCACCTGCCCAAGGGCGCAGAAGTCGTGGTGATCGGCGCGGGTGCGGTCGGCGCGGCCTGCGCGTACTTCCTGGCGCGGGAAGGCTTCCGCGTGCAGGTGCTCGAGCAGGGCCAGGTTGCGGCGGGGACCAGTAGCGCGTGTGAGGGCAACCTGCTGGTGTCGGACAAGGAGGCCGGCCACGAGCTGGACCTGGCTCTGTACTCGCACTCGGTGTGGCACGACGACCTGGCCGAGTTCGGTCAGCTATGGGAGTTCGAGTCCAAGGGCGGCTTCGTCGTCGCGTCGAGCCCCGAGGGCGCTGACGCGCTACGGGAACTCGGCACCCGTCAGCGCCTGGCGGGCATCGAGACCGTGGACGTCGACGCAGCCGACATCCGCCAGTACGAGCCGAACATCCGCACCGGCCTGGCGGCAGCCGCGTACTACCCGCAAGACGCCCAGGTGCAGCCCATGCTTCTCACCGCCCATCTGCTGCGGCTGGCACGAGGCATGGGGGCGGTCATCTCGACAGGTATCGAAGTCACCGGGATCGAGCACCGTGACCTGGGTGGCGAACGACGGGTCAAAGCCGTGCGCACCAGTCGAGGAACGATCGCCTGCGACCACGTGGTGAACGCCGCCGGCACCTGGGCGAGCGAGATCGCGGCGATGGCCGGGGTCGACGTACCCGTCCTTCCCCGGCGTGGCTTCGTGCTGGTGACCGAGCCGCTGCCGCCCACGATCAACCGCAAGGTGTATGCCGGCGAGTACGTCGCCTCGACGCACTCCTCCGACGAAGGCCTGCAGACCTCTACCGTGATCGAGGGAACGCAGGCCGGGACCATCCTGATCGGCTCCTCGCGGGAGCGGGTCGGGTTCGACCGCACCGTGTCGTTGCCGGTCCTGCGCGAGATCGCGGCCAAGGCACTGGCGTTGTTCCCCTCGCTGGCCCGGGTCCGCATCATGCGCACCTACCTGGGGTTCCGGCCGTACTGCCCCGACCATCTGCCCGTGATCGGCCATGACTCCCGCCTCACCGGGATGTGGCACGCGACCGGACACGAGGGCGCCGGCATAGGGCTGTCGGTCGGCACCGCGAAGCTGTTGGCTCAGGCCATGGCCGACAAATCGCCGGACCTGGACCTCTCCCCCTTCGCCCCCGCTCGCTTCTCGGCTGGTGACCACGCATGACAAGACATCCGAAAGCCCAGGCCGGTCCGCGGACAGTCGAGGACGGCGGCACGTCCGTCGTACACCTCACCCTCGACGGCCAGGAACTCCGCGCCCACCCCGGCCAGACCGTGGGTGCGGCACTCATCGACGCCGGGATCCAGTCCTGGCGCACCACCCGGAACAACGGCCGCCCCCGAGGCCTCTTCTGTGGCATCGGGATCTGCTACGACTGCCTGATCACCGTCGACGGCGCACCCAATCAACGCGCCTGCCTCGTCCCCGTCCGCGAAGGCATGCAGCTGAGCACGACCGCTGCGCCGGTCGGTGCGGCAACTGACGCTCCAAACGACGGAGGGACAAAGTGATGAGCACCAACCCGACCCCGGCTGGACAAACGGTCGGCGCATTTGACGTAGCCGTCGTCGGTGCCGGCCCAGCCGGCCTGGCGGCCGCCGTAGCTGCGGCGGACCGGGGCAAAACCGTCGTGCTGGTGGACGCCGGTGCCCAGATCGGCGGCCAGTACTGGCGTCATCCGGACGAACGCGCCCCACGTGGGCCGGAGGCGGAAGGCCATCACGACTGGAAGCTGTTCACCGAGCTTCGTGAGAAGCTGCGCCGACACCGGCAGATGGGCGCGGTGGTGCACCTTCCCAATGCCCAGGTGTGGTTCGTGGAGCCCGCGGCGCCGACCGACGCCGATGACCGGGAAGGGGGCTGGACCCTCCACCTCACTTCGACGATCGTGGGCGTCGCCGCCGCCGAGGCGACGCCCAGGCTCGTCGTCGCCGCCAGGCTGATTCTCTGTCCAGGTGGGTACGACCGCCAGCTGCCCGTCCCCGGTTGGGACCTCCCCGGAGTGATGGCTGCCGGCGGCGTACAAGCCCTGCTGAAGGGTCACCGCACACTCGCCGGTCAGCGCGCTGTCGTGGCGGGAACAGGCCCCTTCCTCCTACCGGTCGCCAAGCAGCTCGCCGATGCCGGAGCGACAGTCGTGGCCGTGTGCGAGGCCAATACCCTGACCGGATGGGCGCGCCACGCCCGCGCCGTGGCAGCCCTTCCTGCCAAGGTCGCCGAGGGTGCGGAGTACGCCCTGGCGCTGGCCCGCCACCGGATCCCGTACCGGACGCGCACCGCGGTGATTCGCATCGATGCCGATCCCACCGGCACCAAGGCGGTCCAACTGGCCCGGCTTGATGATGCGGGGCGAGTTGTCGGCCCCACGACAACCGTTGACGTAGACCTGGTCGCCCTGGGCTGGGGCTTCACCCCTTCGATGGAGCTCATCACCGCGGTGGGCGCCCAAACCAGGATCGACGTCGACCAGTCTCTCGTCGCCGTCGTCGACGACTCGCAGCGCAGCACCATGCCAGGGGTGTACGTAGCCGGCGAGGCAACCGGAGTCGGCGGGGCGCTGCTTGCGGTAGCCGAGGGTGAACTGGCCGGGATCGCGGCGGCCGACGCGCTCGAGGACCACGCCATGCATATTCGTCGACTGCGTGCGCGCATCCAGCGCCTCCGTGTCTTCGCCGCCGCCATGCACCAGGCACACCCGATCCCGGCGCGCTGGCACGAGTGGCTCACCCCGGACACCACGATCTGCCGGTGCGAGGAGGTCAGCTTCGACAGCGTCTGTCGGGCCCGCGACGAGCTCGGCGCCACCGATGTACGGACTGTCAAACTGCTGGCGCGGCCAGGAATGGGCTGGTGCCAGGGGCACGTGTGCGGATTCGCCACAGCCGAGCTGGCCGCTGCCGCCGAGGACCGACCTCTCACCGCGGAGGATCTGCGACCGCTGGCCAAGCAGCCCCTCTGCGCCCCCATAGCCTTGGAACTTCTGGCCCAGGTCACCTCGAAATCCACCGACGCGGCCCGCTGATGAGCGAGGAAGGGCTTGCTCTCGACGCGGGCGGACACGTGTTCGGCCGTGCCGGTCGGAGGACCCAGAACTTGGTGTCACGTGACGGCATACCTCGAGGAACCAGCCATCCCGCAGAGCGGCACATGGCGCTGAACGCCTCCTCTCGAACGCAGACAACACTCGGAGCGCTGCTGCCACCCAGCGTTCGAGCGAGGATCCGCGCTCGGGCGACCTCGAACCGATCGCCGAGGTGGTGTGCGTGCGATGGCCTCTGTCCACAGAGGCTTGGCGCGAATAGGTAGGCGGATCCGGTGTCGCGCTTGGCTTCCAGACCTTCAGCGCCTCCTCGATGCCGACCTTGTCGATGAGCTCGGCCCACCACTGGGCCTCGGTGTACTCGTCGAAGGTTCCCGGGGACTCGACGCTGGTTGTCGGTGTCGTTAGTAGTAGAAGTAGACATGCCCGCCGACGACGGCGGCGGCGGTGCGTTGCGCTCGGCCTGACGGGACCGGCGCTTACTGCACCACGCACCCCGGGGCTTGTGGGGTGCCGGCGAAGCGGTCGGCGAGGAAGTTCATGCCGCCCATGGCCTCGCCCGCGGCGGCTCCGATGTGCGTCGGGAACAGCGAGTGGATTGCGGTGAGGGTGGCGCCCTGAGCGCAGTAGCTATCGACGAGGGCGGTATAACCGGCGACGGGGATCTTCTCGTCGGCGACGCTGTGGTACAGGTACAGCGGGGTGTCGGGGGCGGTGCGGCCGAGTTCGTTGGGCGTGGCGGCGTTGCGGAAAGCGGGATGCGCTAGCAGGTTCGGCACCGTGGCGAAGTCGTCGACGTGGATGTCGGAGTATTTCTGAGCCAGATCCGCACCGCAGGCGGAGGTGTCTGCGGTGAGCAGCGCGCGGCGGCCTCGGTCGTTCAGCAAGTCGGCCAGCCGGGAGTCGGGTTCATTGCGGGCCAGCCCGAGCAGGATCAGAATCGCCCCTGCATCACCGTCGGCGCGTTGCGCCACGGCCGGGATATCGGTGGGGACTCCGCCGGCGCTGGTGCCGACGAGTCGCACGTCTGGTGCGTATTCCTGACGCAACTGCGTGGCCCACAGCGTGGCGAAGGCTCCGCTCGAGTATCCAAAGGCGCCGATCGGGCTCGAGGCATCGATGCCGGCTGGCAGGAAGGACCGTGCGGCCCGGATTCCGTCCAGGACTCCACGTCCGGATGTCACGCCGTCGAAGAGTCGGGACTGCGGCCCTTCGAAATCGCTGACCACGACGGCCCATCCACGCAGCAGCGCCTCCGCGATGAACGGCGCATCCTGCATGGCGCTCGCCATGTCGGTGGCGCGTCCGCCGCGCAGCGTGGACGACGGCGCGCACCGGGTGTCGAGACTGTTCTCGGGTACCTGGTACGACAACACCGGCCGGGGCCCGTTCCAGGGCACCGGTGGCACCAGCACCGTCGTCACGTCCAGCTGCGGATGCTCTTCGGAATCGGTTGTGCGATACCGCAATTGCCACGCCGCCACCGGTATCGGCATACCGAACAGTGAGATCGTGCGCGCCCCGAGCACCGCGCCGTTCGGATGTGACGCGAGATCGGCGGGTGCGGCATAGAAGGGATCGTCACCGGGGGACAGCACTGCGGCTCGCGCGACGACCGGCGTCGACAATGCTGCCGCCAGCATGATCATGACGAGCGTGAGGGGCGCAAGCCATAGCCGGCCGATCCGCCACCACATCACTGGTTGCCAGGGCGTGCCGTCGACCGGCAGACCAGGCACATCGGTAGCCGAACACGCTGTGCGGCAAGCATTTTTCCGATACGTCGACAACAGATGCCCGGATTCCATCACGCCTCCCGCGTCCAACTATCCGACGCGCAGGCACTCCGGGCCTGCACCAACCGGTTACAACACTTGGGGTTTGGATCACGGTAGCATAACGATTTCATATTTACATTTATAAAGTTTTCAACAAAGGTTGCGGCCGCCCAGAAAGGCGAAAAAAGCTCTCCTGGACCGATGAGATACGCGAGTGTTTGTTCGCGACATGGCAGGCAATTGCTTGGCATACGACGCCATCGCAACCAGTCTGTGATTTGCACACGTCGGCTCGCGTCGCGAAACCCGATGTTGGAGGCACAAGATCGATCTGACCGGGGCAAGCATGGGTGACGATTCTAAAAACCTCGGCTTCGCCGAGCCCGTTTCAGCAAACGTCTGTATGGTGCTGGTCCGAGACCCCCGGAAATGGCTGTGCGACGGAATCAGGGATGCGTACACGGAGGTCGCGGGCAGGAGATGCAATGCCGATAACATGGATTCGATGGCTCGTTCTCGGGGTCATATCGGTAGCCGCATTCGCCACATTGCCCATGGGACCGGCAAGCGCCGACCCGGTCGATGACATCCCAGGTGAGCTGGAGTCGTTCTATCACCAGCAACTGGACTGGAAGCCGTGCAATGACGCGGTGCTCGATGGCGCGGGGGCTCAATGCGCAGGCGTTGTCGTACCGCTCGACTACAACCGACCGGACTCACGCACGCTGACCGTAGCGATCTCGCGCATCCCAGCCACCGACCCTGCCCAAAGACGCGGGATCATGCTGTCGAACCCCGGCGGTCCCGGCGGTCCGGGCCTGAGCATGATGGTCGACCTCCAGGATCGGCTCACACCGGATGTCCGTGCCCGGTACGACCTGATCGGCATGGACCCGCGTGGTATCGGCCGATCGGACCGGGTGAATTGTGCGCTGCCGCTGCCCACCATGATGTTCTCAGCCGGCTTCGATGCCCTCGGCTACGCTCGCGACGCCACCCTGGCCGCCGCGTTGGCTGCGTCCTGCATGGCACCCGATCCCGAGAAGGCCCGCCACATCACCACCCGCAATACCGCCCGGGACATGGATGTCATCCGCAGCGCATTCGGCGAACGCAAGCTCAACTACTACGGCGGCTCCTACGGCACCTACCTGGGTGCGGTGTACACGCAGATGTTCCCGCAGCACAGCGATCGGATCGTGCTGGACGGCGCCATCGACCCGGACCGCTACTGGATCGGCACATACCAGGACATGGGCGCTGTCAACGAGGCCGGGCTCGACGACTGGGCGATCTGGGCGGCCCGCCACGACGCCGACTACCACTTCGGCAGCAGCGGACCGCAGGTCCGTGCCTTTGTCGAGGACATGATCCGACGTGCCGCCACACATCCGGTGATCGGCAACGGCTATCTCATCGATGAACACACCGTGCCGGTGATGCTGATGGCGATGCTGTCGAATCCACAGAAGAACACCAACCTCGCCGAGGTCGTGCGGGTCGTGGCCGACGCAGTGTCCGGGCTGCCCATCGACATGAACCAGCTGAAAACGAAGATCAGCGGCCCCGTTTCGCTGGACGCCTCGGGCATGGCCGCAGTCATGTGCGGCGACAAGGCCGCACCCCGAGATCCGGCCTGGTATCGCCGCAACATCGAAGACGTCCGAGCCGCCCAGCCAGTGTTCGGCGCGTTCGCCAACAACATCACCGCCTGCGCGTTCTGGCCGGACCCGATCGAACCACCCACCGCAGTGCACAACTCGACACCAGCCCTGATCTTGCACGCAACCCGCGACACCCGCACCGCCTACCAGCAAGGCCTCGCACTGCACCAGGACCTGACAGCATCACGAATGGTCACACTGGCAGACACCCGCGTTCACGGCATCCTCCGCGCCGACCTGAGCCAATGCGTGAACGACGCCGTCAACACCTACTTCCGCGACGGCACCCTCCCCGACGCCGACCTCACCTGCCAACCCGACCCCAACTATCTCCCCGACTTCTAGCTGGTGTACTTGAACGACTTATTGATCCACACGGGGCCGGTATCCCGATCGACACCCCACGGTCAGCTCACCAACCTCGCTCGGTCGCGTCATCGACGCCAGACAGAACTCCGTCCCGGCATGCCACCGCTCAGGCATGGCCGATGGGAACAGCGCGTACTCGGTGGGCTCGAAGAGCACCATCTCCGGTGAGTCATGGCACGGGAGCCGGGTGCCGATGCACGGGTTGTAGGTGAACAACAGCTTCGGCCGCATCTGCGCCGCCGCGGCCATTGCCGCAGCGAAGAACCCATGCTTCGGGATGTTTCACCGCTGTTGCCCTTACTCCTCCAGATGCAAACCCATGCGGCGTCGCCCCCAAGGTCGCCATACCCGGACCATCCCTCCACCGCGTGGGTTTCATGGAAAGCGTTGCCTTCCATTACGAATATGGCGACGGGTTCTCCCTGCTGTCCGACGAGATGCGGGACGAGTACGCCCGCCGCCATGTGATGGCGAGCACCGCAATACTTTTCATCTGATCTATCCAGCTTTTCGGGGGTAGGCGAGTCATGCCCAGCGACGGTTATGACAGAGATCGGGAGTCCTCCGACAACAACGCACGCGGGTGGATCTGGGAGAACGGCACCGACCGATATTTCCGCGACCGCGAGAACAGCTACGTGAAGCCGTTGCGGGAACAGGAGTTACAGACTTCCGACGAGAATCGCCGCTACGACAAACAGCGGGGCCCCCAGAAAAGGCCCTGTGCGCGCCATCGAGGACAAGTCGGGTGAGATCGGCGGCCGTAAGGATGAAAGCCAGTTGCGCCGCGATTACGAGTTGCTCCGAGACGCCAAGGTCGAACACCTGCTGTTGCGGTCGGTGCAGGGGGAGACGATATCGAAACCGGCACAGAAGCTGATCAAGGATTTACAGCGCGACTCCCCCGACAAGTTCACGCAACAGATCATCTCGCGAGAGGATGCGCGTGAGATCTGGGCGCGAGGACTGCAACAAGAGACGGGTCAACAACTCGAATTGCCCGGTGTCGGCGAGAAAGCGCGCGGGAAGGCATGTTGTCGTTCCTGGAGCGGCGACCGGCGCGGTTCACCGGCCGATAGGAAACTGACAATCTATCCGCTACCGGCCCTGCGACCACGGATTCAGGTAGCCGTTCGGAATCATGCTGTCGAACAGCGTGCGCGCATCCGCGGGCAGTCGCAAGAGCTCGATGTAGGAGCCGAGCGGGCCGCCGGGAAGGTAGGCGAATTCCATGCCGATCTCCGCGACGGCGCAGTGTTGCATGATTTCGGTGCCGGCCGCCCGCGCCTGCGCCAGTGCGGCATCGAAATCGTCTGGTACCCAGGCGATGTGGTGCAGACCGGGGCCGGACTGTGCGAGCGCTTCGGTGTACAGGTTCGCACCCGAGACAGGTGCGATCAATTCCAGTTGCTGCCCGCCTGCGTAGCCGAGTGAGCTGTCGATGGTGTAATCGGCCGGTGCACCGCGATAGCGGCACGTATCCGGGCCGAAACGCATGCGGGGCATCCGAACCCACTCGTCGACTCCGTAGCGTTCAGTGAATTCGCGTTCTGCCGCGTCGATGTCGTGGACAACCCACGCCAACTGGAAAATCGGGCCGGTTGCGATACTCATTCGAGTGCTCCTTCTGTGTCACGGATCAGCTGGTGAAGAAGAATCCCGCCCGGAATGGGGGCGGTGCGGGTGGGGTCAGTAGTCGGCGAGGCGGATGGCGTTGGCCGCGCGCTCGAGCGGCTTGATGATCGGGCGCAGCGCCAGGCCCTTCCACGGCATATGCCGCAGCATGCGCAGCATGGTGGTCTGGGTACGGATCGCACGCTGGTCGGCTGCCACCATCTGAGTGGCGTTGTTCCAGCCCAACGTCAGGTTTCGGGTGACGTAGTCCTGCATGGCGCGTTGGTAGCGATCGAACGCGATGTTGTGGTCGCCTGCGGCCGCTTTCAATTCGCCCGCAAGGACATACGCGCCGACCAAGGCCATGCTCGTGCCCTGCCCGGACAGCGGCGACGGGCAGTAGGCGGCGTCGCCGACAAGTGCGACGCGACCGTCGGACCACTGGTCGAGATGGATCTGGCTGACCGAGTCGAAGTAGAAGTCGGTGGATTCGGGCATGGCGCGTACCAAGTTCGGTGTCTCCCAGCCGGCGCCGGTGAAGGCGTCGGCCACCAGTTGTTGCTGCGCGTCGCGGTCGCGCCGGTCCGGCAGTTGTTCCGGCGCCTGGAAGATGAACTGGGCTTTGGCCGTGGTGCGCCGGGTGCTGTACACCTGCACCACTCGCCCGGGAGTCGGATGGACCAGTTCCCAATGGTCGAGATCCAGATAGTTCGGCACCGAGATCACACAGGCCGCCATGCCGGTATGCCGGGTGAATCGCTCCTCCGGCCCGAAGGCGAGGCGGCGCACCGCCGAATGGCTGCCGTCGGCGCCGAGCACCAGATCGAACACGCGCGGCTCGGCGTTGCGGAATCGCACGGTGACGCCGTCGGTTTGCTGCACCAAGCCGGTGATCGAGTCGCCGAACAGGTACTCGACCCCGCCTTTGGTGGCGTCGAACAGGATGTGAGCGAGATCGCCACGCAGTACCTCGTCGTCGCCGGGAGACCGCAGTCCGATCAACTCGGGTCCCAGTGTGGCCAGCGCCTTACCCGTGTCGTCGACCCAGGCACCGCCCCGCATCGCCGTCGAGGCCTTGCGGACTTCCGGCATCAGCCCCATCCGATCGATAACATCCATGGCCACGCCGCGAATGTCGACCTTGTAGCCGCCCTCCCGTAGCGTGGGCGCCTGCTCGACGACGGTGACGGTGAACCCATGACGGGTCAGCCAGAAGGCGAGTGCCGGACCGGCGACGCTCGCGCCGGAAATGAGGACTGTCTTGTTGGTGAACTGTCGTGTCGCTGTCATGGGAACAGCGTCGGCCGCGGCGCTCACCACGCCCTCACCATCGGCTCACCGCCACTCACCGAGCAGTGCCGCCACCTCCTCCACCGAGCGTCCGATGCCACGGTCGAAGGCGATACGGAACGCCTGTTCTCCGAGTTCGGTGCGGCACCGTGCGACGGTGTCGGCCGCCTCGCCATCGCCCGCGTCGGGCATTCCACGCAGCGCCTCGGCAGCGCCGAGCAGCAGCGCGCCCCGGGCGGTCTCGCCGAGCGCAGCGGCGACCCCAGCCAGGCCGACCACCGCGGCTGCGGCCACCGAACGGGATCGGTGACGGGTCAACGCGAACGCTTCGCGGTGCGCCGCCAGCCCAGCTTCGATGTCTGCTTCGGCGAGCGAGACCCAGCCCAGTCCGATCAGGCTGCGCGCCCGGGCCTCCGCCATGCCGACCGAACCGTTGTCGGGCAGAGCGACGGCCGTGCCGTAGTACTCCCGGGCACCGGGCAGGTCGCCCGCCGCCCGGCCCAGGTCGCCGAGCCCGCGTATCGCATTGGCGTACGCGTCCGTTGCGCCCGCCACCCGGGCCGATTCGGCGGCGCGGTGGTAAGCCGCACGAGCTCCGTCCGCGTCGTGGCAAGCAGCCGGCCCGCGAGCGAGAATGTCACCACGCCGGTTGAGCAGGTCGGCGGCGTCGTCGCCTGCGCCCAACTCGGTTTGCAGGACTACGGCCTCATCGATCAGGTCGAGCGCGGCTGTTCGTTCACCGCGCCAGTCGGCGACGGCGGCGAGCTTGTCGAGGGTGGTGGCGATCGCCCAGCGGTCGCGGGTGGCACGGAAACCCGCCAAGGCACACCAGAGCTCGGGTTCGGCCACCAGTGGCTCACCGGACATCAGCAGGCGCAATCCCGTGCCCAGCCGCAGGAATGCCTGCGACCATTGGTCGGGACCGAAGAGCAGGCGCTGCCGTTCCGGAGGCAGGTCGAGCAACCCGCCGACTGTTGCCAGCAGGAACACCAAATGTGGCCGCTGGAGGGGGCTTTCGACACTGGATAGGGCCGCCGCCGCCCGGTTGACAGCTACCAACGGCCCGGTTCTCGCCCGCGCGGCGACCGCCACGCACAGACCATGATCCTCGACACTTGTCGCCGGATCGAGTGCGGGAAGTAGTGCGCCGGCGAGTTCGACGGTGCCGCCGGGGTGACCGCGCAGCCACCAGCACCATGCGTGGGCAGCGATGAGTCGTTGCGCCAGTACCGGATCGGCGTTCACCGACCAGCGCAGCGCGACCTGCATGTTGTCGTTTTCGACGCTCAGTCGTGTCAGCCAGTCCAGCTGGTCCGGGCCGCGCAGCTGCGGATCGGCCCGCTCGGCCAGGCCGGTGAAGAACCCCGCGTGGGCACGTTGCAGCTGTTCACGTTCGCCGGATTCGGTCAAGCGGGCCAAACCGTAGGCACGGATGGTCTCCAGCATCCGGTAGCGGCCACCGTGTACTTCCACCAGCGATTTGTCGGCCAAGCTGGCGAGCAGCTCGTCGGCATCGTCGAGCTCGCAGACAGACGCCGCGGTGGCGGCGGACGCGCCGCCGGCGAAGACCGCGAAGCGCCGCGCCATGAGGCGTTCGGCCGGTTCGAGCAGATCCCAGCTCCATTCCACTACCGCCTGTAGCGTCTGATGTCGTGGTTCGGCGGTTCGGTCTCCTCGTGCCAGCAACCTGAACCGGTCGGAGAGCCGCCCGTCGATCTCGTCCACATCGAGGTTGCGCAGACGGGCGGCGGCGAGTTCCAAGGCCAGCGGCAAGCCGTCCAGTCGCGCGCAGATGCGCCGCACGGTCGTGATGGTGCCCGCGTCGATGGCGAATCCGGGCCGCACCGCGGCGGCGCGGTCGGCGAACAGGCGGACCGCCGCGCAGCCGAGCTGGTCGGACAGCGGCGCTTCGGCGGGCGCGATCGGCAGCTGCCCGATCGAGAGGACGGTCTCGCCTGTGATGCGCAAGACTTCCCGGCTAGTTGCCAGCACCCGCAGGCCTGGGCAGTCGCGCAACAACCGATGGACCAGCCGCGCGGCGTCGAGCACCAGATGCTCACAGTTATCGAGAATGATCAGTGCGGACCTGCTGGCAAGCATGGCGCGCAGCCGGGTCTCGGCATCTTCGCGCTCACCGGTGCCGTGCCCGGCGGTGGTACGGCCGCCGAGTGTCGCCGCGATCTCCTGCGCCATCTGCGCGCCGTCCACCAACGGCGATAGATCCACGAAACACACCTCGCCTCGAGCCCGGGCGCCGACCTCCAGCGCCAGTCGGGTCTTGCCGGTGCCACCTGTGCCCGTCAATGTGACCAGACGCGCCCGAGCGAGCAACACCGCGATCTGCGCCAATTCGTCGTCGCGGCCGACGAAACTCGTGAGCTGGGCTGGCAGGCGGCGCATCAAGGCCGCGGTGGCGGTGTCCCCGCGCAGAACCGCCAGGTGTGCCCGCGTCAGCTCGGCCGAGGGATCTGCCCCCAGCTCATCAGCGAGCAGCCTGCGGCCCTGCTCGAACAACTCCAGCGCCTCCGCTTGACGGTCGGTGCCGGACAACCCGCGCATCAGCAGCGCCCGGGCCCGCTCTCGCAGCGGATGTGCGGCGACGAGTTGTGTCAGTATCGCGACCACCGCTCGGTGGTCGCCCAGCGCTAGCCCGGCCTCCGCGCGATCCTCCTGCACCGCCAGCCACGCCTCGGTGAGTCGGGTGACCATCGTCGCGGCGAACGGCGCATCACGTACGTCGGCCAGCGCGGCACCCCGCCACAGCCCGGTAGCCTCGTCCAGCAGCGCAGCCGCGGCAGCGGAATCCCCGTCACGCAACGTGGTTCGACCGTCCTCGGCCAGCCGAACGAACCGGTGCGCGTCCACCATGCCCGGGTCTATCGCGAGCCGGTAGCCCGCCGTCGAGGACTCCACCAGTTCGTCGGCGCCCGCTGTGCGCAGGGCCCGCCGCAGCCGCGACACCTGGGACTGCAGCGCATGCCCGGCGTCGCCAGGCGGGTCCTCCCCGTAAAGATCGTCGATCAACCGATCCCGAGACACAACACGCCCGGCCTCCGACGCCAACACCGCCAGCAGCGACCGCACCTGCGGCCCACCAACCGCAACCGGACTCCCGTCGGGCCGTCGCACCTCTACTGGACCCAGGATCCCGAACTGCACGATCGCCAGTATGGCCCGGTGATCGACAGTCTGGCGCGTGGGTGGGGTCGCAGCTGGGGACGGTCAGTGCCTGACCAAGATCGCGCGCTGTGTGGCGAGAGTCGATTTCGGCGGAGGGGTCTTCGGCCGTGCTCACGGTTGCTCGGTCGCGATGGCGGGGCGGACGAAGACGGGTTTGTGGCCGACCTCGGAGATCGCTTGGTCAACGGTGTCGAAGGGGATCACGTCGCTGATGATCAGTTCCGGGTGCATGCGGCCGCCCGATAGCAGGTTCAGCACCTCGGGCATGTGCGCGCGGGCGTTGCAGAGCGCGCTGCAGAAGTGAATGCCTTTCATGTGCATCGCGTGCGGGTACAGGGAATTCGATATCGGTGAAGTAGAAGGAGCTGCTCTCGACATGACCGCCGGGAGCTGTCGCCGAGATCGCGTCTCGGATGCGCGGCGTGATCCGGGTTAAGGGCGATCTGATATTCGTGGTCGCCGCGGTCGAATTCTTCGGGAGGGCTGGTCCGGGCGCCCAACTCGGCGCCGATGCGGCATCTATCGGCGTCGCGGTCGAAGGCGGTGGGCGCCGCGCTCTTCCACTGAATCACGGCGGGCGCCCTTCGAGCGTTGGCACACTCTCGGCACACTGGGCGCCCCGCGCGGTGTGTGCGGATTAGGGAAATGGTCTCTGACCTGGAGCCGCCTGGGGGAATCGAACCCCCGACCTTTTCATTACGAGTGAAGCGCTCTACCGACTGAGCTAAGGCGGCGTGCCTTTCGGCGTCGCGAGTCTATCGCCTCGGCGGTCGGATCGCGAAAACGGGAGGTCAGCGCCAGAATCATCCCCTGACGTGCACCGCCGAAAGTCGCCGAACTCCGTCATGCATGTAGCCGGGCACTCGGTCATCACAGGTTCGGTCTGGTGGGCCGATCGAGGCGCCCTCGTCGGCCTCCGCGTGGGTCTTGATCACCCGGTGGCGGTGCAGTATCTCGGGGTTGGCGCCCGACCACGCGGGCGAACCGGCGTTGAGGGTGTTCGCTGCCACCTGACCCATCCTGCAGTCCTGTGACCATTGGCAGTCGGTCGGTGGCGGCTGCCTCAGTCCGAATTCGCGCGAATCCTTCGGCGGACTCGAAGTCTCCTTTGTATGTGCCGACGATCCGGTCGGCACAGGACTGGAGGTCGAGATGGATCGATGCCCTCCCCCTCGATCAGCGGCAGGTCCTGATCACGCGGGACATACCGGGTTAGAGCGGGCCAGTGGTTGCCGACGCGCTCGGTCTGAGCCTCGCCGCGATGAAGTCCCGGCTGCATCGCGCCGCGCTGCGCGAAAACCAGGCCTGACATGGATCCCGGAAGAGAACCGGACATCTGAAGGACCGGCGAATCGGTCGCCGCAGTACTGACCCGAGCAACCACCGAGCCTCGCCGGGCACTCGGGTCAGGGTGGCTCTGCGGCTCAGCTGCGAGGTCACCCCTCATCGAAGAGGTAAAGGACGTCCGGAGGGTTCAACGTATTTCCCTCCGAAGTCGAGGCCGTCCTACACACCTTTCCCGGCGTGATGGACTGCGCGGTCATCGGCATCCCCGACGAGAAATGGGGCGAAGCCGTCACCGCCGTCATCGAACCCAAGAACAACGCCGACAT